>JAITHR010000200.1 GCA_031279895.1 Spirochaetaceae bacterium | reverse complement strand
CCATACGGAATACCTGCCGATTCCGGCGGAAGACCGGCCGCTTCGGCCGGAAGCCTGGCCGATTCTGCCGGCCGCCCGTCCAACTCACCCGGACGTCCGTCCAAGTCATCCGGACGTCCGTCCAAGTCATCCGGACGTCCGTCCAAGTCATCCGGACGTCCGGATAAAGCATTCGGACGTCCGTCCAGAGTAAACGGGAGCCCGTCCAGAGTAAACGGGAGCCCGTCCAGAGTAGCCGGAGAGCCACCTGCGGCATTGGTACGCCGGAATGAAGTGTTCCTGGTCAAGAATGGGTTGGAAATAGCCATGGTCGCGTTGGAGACATTCATGCAGGCGCGTGGCGGGACGCTTATGAAACAGCCGGAGGCTGCGCGAAGCGTAGCCGCGCCTAAGCAGCAGACAGCCCGCTCACCGGACAAGGTGTTGCACCATTCGGAGGCAACAGGCGGCCATGCTGTGCCTCCGGCGCCGCCGGCGGACAAGGTGTTGCACCATTAAGAAACAACAGTGCTGAAGCCGTCGGAGACGGCGCCGGAGGCAACTGGTCTGTCGCCGCCCGCTTTGCCGCGCTTTGCAGGAAGCTGTTGTGCCGCCGGCGCTGCCGGCGGTTAGAGAAAGCGGGTGGCGGCGAGGAGGAGGACCGCGGCGGTGAAAAGGTAATCCCCTCTCCCGAACTTTCGGTCCGCCGCGCCCTGATAGACCCCCTGAAACCCGCGGCACTTCATAGCCTGGTACACCCGCTCGGCCCGGTCAAAACTCCGCAGCACGAGCTGCCCCAGAAAACTCCCCATGTCCCCCATCACTATCCCCTTCCGGTCCGGCGCCCGAAGCCGGTACGCGGTAACCATCGACGCCGCCTCCCCAAGAAGCACCCCGATATACCGGTAGGTCATAACCAGTTGCAGGCTTAAAACCGCAGGCACCCCCAGCCCGCGCAGGTGAGAGGCAATCTCCACAAACGGCGTGGCGGCAATCAGTATAAGAGCCGCCAGCACGGTAAGGACGGTTTTCAGCATAATCGAGCAGAAAGAGAGGGTCCCCGCGGTTATCGTAAGCCCGCCCAGGGCGAAAACCGGCTCCCGAAACAGGAAGAGCGCGCTTAGCCCCCCCATGAGGGAAAAGGGGAGCGCGACGAGAAGCCGCAGGAACAGGGGTTTGAGGGGCGTGTCCGAAAGGGGCATCAGCACCGCGGGGTACAGGAAAAACGGCATAAGCGCACTCACCCTGCCCGCGGGAACCGAAACGACCGCCAGAATAAAGACAAAGGTCCCGATGATTTTGGCGCGGGGGTGGAGCCGGTGAACCGGCGAGTTTCCCAACGCGAGACGCTCAAGCCGGTCTATCTCCGAAGCGGCGCGGGAGAGGTTCACGGGGCAGCGCGTTTCCGCCGCGCCAGATGTATCGCGAAGCCCGCGCCGCCTGCGATAAGCAGCGTGATGGCGCTCCCCGCGATGCCCGCCACGGCGGTTCCCAGGGGGGAGCCTTCCTCGTCGCCCGCAAAGCCGTAGTCCGGCATGAAAGCGGTGCTTTCCACCACCGCGCCGGCGGCCTCGTACACCGGCCCCTCCCGCTCAAGCTCCGCGGTGCCGGCTACCCCTTCCATGGACCATTCGAGCCCGTCCGGGTACGCCGAAGCGAAAAGGGACAACAGCCCGCCGGTAATAACCGCCAGAACCCCCAGGGGGAGCAGGACTTTCCTGAGTGATACGCTTACCGGAATCGGGGCGCTTTCCGCGGCGCTCTCGATAATCTCCGGCCTCAGGCTATGGACGTAGCACAGCACGCCGGCGGTAACAATCCCTTCCACAACGCCTATGGCAAGGTGGATGGGCTGCATAAGGAGCAGGAACGCGCCGAACGGGAGTTCGGTGATGCCGGACAAGAGGGTTTCCAGCACCACGCAGAACGCGCCTATCTGGAGCCCCGCAACCACCGCCGCCACCGACGCTGCGGCAATGCGCTTTTTGTCCGTCCGGTTCCTGATAAGGGGCTTGAAGACGAGGGGGTAGGCGAAGAGGCACGAGACCGCCCCCATGTTAAAGACATTGCACCCCCATGCGAGAAGCCCGCCGTCCGCGAAGAACAGACATTGGATAAGAAGCACCGCCGCCAGGGTGAGGAGCGCGGGGAAGGGGCCGAGAAGCGCGGCAAGCAGGATGCCCCCGCCGATGTGTCCGCTTGATCCCGTGGCGGGTATCGTGAAATTGATCATCTGCCCCGCGAACACGAGCGCGCCCATGACGCCCATCATGGGTATTTTCTTCTCGTCCAGTCTGTCTCCCGCGATCTGTTTTACCGCGTATCCAAGGGCCGCGGCGCTCACCGCGGTCATCACGCCGCCTACCGGCGGGGAAAGCAAAGCGTCAGCCATGTGCATAACGTTTCCTCCTAAAAATACTGAAAATAAAAAGGCCGTGAAGGGTCCCCGACTGCTTCATACAGCCGTAAAACCTTCATGGCCTTTCTTTGATAATCCAACACGTCAACTAAAAAGAGCGAAATACCATAGTCTCGCGGCGCCGGCTCGCCCTTCATGGCCGAACCAGCACACCGCTACCACTATACACACCCCCTCCCCCCCTGTCAACAGCCTCCGGCTGTTTCAAAAGCGTCATGCGGAGTGCGGCAAAGCAGTCGCAGACCGCTTACCTACACGCCCCGCTTTCACGACAACCGTCTCCGACGGCTTCATAAGCGTCCTGATACCGCGGCAAAGCGGACGCAAACCGCTTAGGGCGGGGCGCACTTTGACGACAGAACCCCCCGCCCTGGAATCAACCGTCTCCGTCTTGGAATCACCCGAATCCGCCCTGTAATCAGGCGTGGCTGTCCCGATATGATTCAGATTTACCTTGGAAATGACCACGCCTGCCCCGCGGACAATCGTCCCCGCTTCAGCACCACGCCCCCTTTGTGTTAAAGGGGAGCCCCTTTGTGTTGTAGGGGAGCCCCTTTATGTTGTAGGGGAGCCCCTTTGTGTCGGAGGGGCGTGGTTCCGCTTTGGGGGGACGACTCTCCGTGTTGCGGATGCAGGCCCGCGACTTGGCGGGAGGGGGTTTTGCCTTGGGAAGCGGGATTTCCGTTTTGGCGGGACGTATTTCCGTGACGGAAGAACGTGTTTCCGTGACGGCAGGACGTGTTTCCACGACGGAAATCCCTGTATCCAAAGCGGGGAGACGTGTCTCTAACTCTCTATGAATAAAAGACTTACCGCAGCCTCCGGCCCGTCTCCGACGGTTTCAGAAGCGTCTTGTGAAGCGCGGCAAAGCCGGCGGAGAGTGCGTAAGGGCGCGGTATGCGGACCGTCGTTGTTTGAGGCGCGATGCGGGAAGCCGTTTAAAACCGTCGGAGACGGCGCGGAGCGTAGCCGCGCCTAAGCAGCAACCAGCCCGCTCGCCGGACACGGTGTTGCACCATTCGGAAACAACAGGCGGCCATACTGAAGCCGTCGGAGACGGCGGTTGAAACAGGCGGAGGCTGCGGGTATACTGGAGCCTATGGTAAACAGTAGGAACCGGGAAGAAAAGGGAAAGAAGGGCCGCGGCGGAAGGGTGTTGGGTATCTGCATCCTTATCCTTGCGGCGGCTGCCGGATGCGGGGGGAAAGCGGCGCGCTTTCAGGAAACCGACACGTCGTTTGCCGGCGCCGCCGTGTACCGCGGGGTTGTCAACGCGGAACTGGCGGATTACCGGATACGGTACTATAACGCCGTGGTGCCGTCCGCCGAAACGCCGGCGCCTGTTACGGAAAGCGACGAGCCTTTCACCGTAACCGATTACGGGCCCCGGGGGGAACTGCCCGCGGAGGTCAAAAACCCCGCGATCTACGCGGTTTTCTCCCAGCCGGCCATACCCCTCGCCGGACTGGGGAAGCCTCTTCGCGAAGACGCCGGCCTCTTCGCTATCGAGCCGGCGCTGGCCGGCGTGTACCGGTGGTACGGCACGAAACTCCTTTCGTTTGAGCCGGATACCCCGCTTCTTCCCCAACAGGCGTATACCGTAACCGTTTCCCGCACCGTAACCTCTCTCGGCGGCAAACAGCTGGAATGCCCCGCCTCCTTTACCTTCACCACAGAACCCCTCGGTGTCCGGCTCTGGCGCCTCGGGTCCGAGGAAATCGGGTGGACAGGTACGCAGAACGTACATCCAGAAGACGGGCGGATCATTACGGCCATCTTCTCCCATCCGGTTGACCTTGCGAGTATGGCCCCCTTTATCAAAGTAAACCCCGAAGGGGAAGCGGGGAGTATGGAGTTCACCCTTTCGCGGCCAGAGAAAGGGGACATGGAAACCTACGGCAGGGACGCGGCGGTGGAGCAGGCGGTGCGGATTACGCTCAAAAAAGCGCCGCCCCTTGATACGACTATGCACGTGCGGCTCCTCAAGGGCGCGGCGCCCCGCGCAGGAGCTACGGGGACACCGAAGGACATAACCTACTCCTTTCATACGCTTATCCCATTTCAGCACTACAACGCCACGACCAGATCCTACGCAAGCCCCCGCACCCTTGAGGGGGACTCGGTCCCGATTATCCTTACGTTTAGTTACGAGGTGGAAAAAAAGAACGCGGAACAGTATTTTGCCGTAAGCGGGCTCCCCCCTCTTCGCGCAAACAACGTGAAGGTTTACGGAGATACGGTGGTGCTTAACGAGCTGCCCCTTGAGTACGAACAGGACTATCAGGTGCGGATTAAGGCGGGACTAAAGGACTCTATGGGGAGAACACTGGGGAAAGATCTGGACGTCAGCGTGTCAGTGGGAAGCGCCAACGCCTATGTGCATATCCAGGACAGGCGGGCGAAGATGCTGGAAGCCTCTTTTCCGGCACGTTACCCCTGGGAAGCGCGGAACCCCCTTAGCCTGCGACGGGGTATCGCGGCAGTCCCAAGCCCCTATATGAAGGGGCCGGAGCGGTCACTCGCTATTCTTGATAGTGCGGCAATGCCCAGAAACAAAAAGCAGTTCTTTATGGAAGACCTCGCCCCTTTTCTCGGCCCCGGAGGGAAGGGGGCAGTGGCGCTCCGCTGGGAGTATACTATCCCTTCGCCCTGGGAGGACGGCAAAACCGTAACCCGCGACGAATGGCTTACCCTCCAGGTTACGGACTTGGGGATTACCACCCGCTACGCCTCGAACAAGGCGCTCGTGTGGGTAACGCGCCTTTCCACAGGCGAGGCCGTGCCGCACGCCCTGGTGGATCTCGCGGAGGGAACCGCCGACACGCTCCGCACCCTCAGATCCGGCGTCACCGACGAAAAGGGGCTTGCGGTGTTCCCGTTCGAGGAGGGGGAGTTCGCGTCGGGCTTTACCCCGCCTACCGTCTACTCCGACGAGGCCAAAGGGTTCAGGATACGGGTGCGGGAGGGTGGAGGCGCCGCCGCGGGCGGGGACGAGGCGGAGT
>JAITHR010000248.1 GCA_031279895.1 Spirochaetaceae bacterium | reverse complement strand
TATTCCTGTCGGGACGAGGCGCAACGGCTGGGGCTTTCAGGGTGGGTGAGAAATACCGAAGACGGCGCGGTGGAGGTGTATTCCGAAGGCCCTCGTGAAGCGCAGACGCGGTTTCTCAGATGGCTCCACCAGGGGCCGCGGGGCGCGCAGGTGGATTCGGTGCGAAGCCGCGCCCACATCCCCGTCGGAACATACCGTTATTTTTCAATAACCGGTTAATTTCTGGCGCCCGCCCTCTTGACAACGCGTTTTTCTATTTTATATAGTTATATCGTCACTATAAAACAAGCGGCCGTCATATAACGGTATTATCCAAGCTTCCCAAGCTTGTGACGCGGGTTCGACTCCCGTCGGCCGCTTCCCTCCGGCACAAGCGCCGCGTCCGTATACGCTGATTTAAGGACACCCCACAGCCGCTCCCCTAAAGAATACATACCCCGCCGCCCCTATATAGGGAAAGGTGGAATAAGGTAAAAAATGGAAAACGTGGAAAAAAAGAAAAGCTGGCCGGACGAACCTGTCCGTGCGCTTGCGCAAAGCTACGCGGCGGTTCTGTGCGGGTTCAGCGCCATAGACCGGTATGTGGGGCTTCCCGATCTGCCGGTGATGCGCCTTGAAACCGACGCGGACCTCGCGGCTCTGGCCAGGACCTTTGACGTCCCGCGCTTCCCCGGAAACGCGGACGCGGCGTTTGACTTTCAGGGAAAGACGTGGTACTTCCGGTGCCGCGATCCTGACGAGACCCCTCCCGCGCCGTCATACCGGATACTCTCCTTCTCTCAGGACGGGAGAACGGGCCGGTTCCTTGACCCCTGCGGGGTCTACCCGATTCTGCGGGAGTTTCGGGCGTCTCGCAACGCGCAGGCTAAAAGCGGGAAAGACCGGAGCGCGAAGAGCGCGGAGGCCGTGCCGGAGCCGTGGTGGTACGGACGCGGCAGTCGTGCCGGTGCGTATCAAGCCGTGTCGGACGCGGCGCTTATTCTGGCGCGGTACGGGAACCCCTCGGAGGCGCAGCGCAGGGAGGTTGCCCGCACGCTGGATATGCGCGCTTTTTCTTACGCGCCTGCGGAGCCGGCGCCCAACCATGAGGCGCAGCGGGGGCTTCTTTCCTGTCTGCTCGTATCCGCGAGACCGGACTGGGGGCTGGAGCTTCTTTGGGAGCGGGGCTTTATCGACGAACTGTGGCCGGAGCTTGGGCTTTTGAATACGACCGATCAGGCCAAAGAGTTTCACCCGGAGGGCAATGTGTGGCATCATACCCTGGCGACCTTCCAGTATCGGAAGACCTTTGACCTCCGCCTTTCTCTGGGCCTGCTCCTCCATGACCTAGGAAAGCCCCGCGCCCGCGCTTCCGGGCCGTACCGCTTCAACAGGCACGCGGAAATCGGCGCGGAGCAGGCGCGGAACTTTCTTGAGCGCCTTGGGTTTGACCGCGCCCTCATCCAAGAGGTGTGCTTTTTGGTGCGGCACCACATGATACCCGCGGCGCTTACCAGACTGCCGCTTTCAAGAACCCAGGCTATTCTCGATTCCCCGCTGTTTCCCGCACTGCTTGAACTTTACCGCTGCGACGAGGCGTCGTCTTTCAAGAGCTTTGACGGCTACTATAAAGCGAGCGCCGCGTACCGGGCGTATCTGAAACACCGGAGCCGCGCCGCGCCCGCGCTCCCGACTCCGAAACCCTAAACCCCGCGCCGCTTTTCCTTAATCTTTTCTAAAAAAAACTTTTTTTCGTAATCCGTCTTGACTCTCTGTTTTTAAAGCGCTATATTTCCTATTAAATATAGGTGCTTTATAAAACGAAAGCGCCGCCGGGAGCCGTTTGCGGAAGCCGTTTACCGGCGGGAGCCGCGCTGCGGGCTTTCACCGTACTAAAGGAGAAAAGAGGAGGCGCGAAGAATGGCGGAGAGGGACAACACACAGGCGCGGGACGGGGCGGGCGCTCTTGAGATACGCGAAATCAGCAAGCGGTTCCCCCGGACCGACGCGCCGGACATCGTGGTGCTGGACAACATCAATCTCACCTTTCATCCGGGGGAGTTCATCTCCCTTATCGGCCCGTCGGGATGCGGGAAGTCCACCCTCCTGCGCCTCATCGCGGGCCTTATCACGGCGGACAGCGGCAGCCTCACCCTTGACGGCGCGGAAATCCGGGGCCCCGGGCACGAGCGCGGCCTCGTGTTTCAGGACCCCACCCTGTTCCCCTGGAAGACCGTCTATGAAAACATCGCCTTCGGGCTGCGGGCCCGCGGGGTTTATGCGCGGGAAAAGGCCGGTATACCGGATTTCTTCCGGCTCGTGGGCCTTGAGGGGTTTGAGAAATCCTACCCCCACCACCTGTCCGGCGGCATGGCGCAGCGGGCGGCTCTGGCGCGGGCTCTGGTAAACAACCCGAAGGTGCTTCTCCTCGACGAGCCTCTGGGCGCGCTCGACGCCTTTACCCGCATGAATATGCAGGACGAGCTGCTTAAAATCTGGGAACGCCGGCGCATGACCGCGGTCATGGTTACCCACGACGTTGACGAGGCGGTCTACATGGCGGACCGGATCGTGGTTATGTCGGCGCGTCCGGCCAAAATCGAG
>JAITHR010000205.1 GCA_031279895.1 Spirochaetaceae bacterium | reverse complement strand
CGCCGCCCCAAAACCACGCGGTCACCAAGCGCCGCTTCCAAACTGTCGGAGACGGCGCGAGAGCGTAGCCGCGCCTCAACAGCAACCAGCGAAGTAACCGGACAGGGTGTTGCACCATTCGGAAACAACAAGCGGCCATGTTTGAAACAGCCGGAGGCTGCGGCCATGTTTGAAGCCGTCGGAGACGGGAAAGTTTTGTAACAACAGCATTGACCAACGGGTCGGCTTGATGGTATACTCAAAAAATCAAAGCGCCCGGGCCGCAGGGTGCGCGGGGGAATACGCGGCGGGCGGAGAACCGGAAGCGGTTTTTACGGTAATGCCGCGGGAACGGCGCTTGCGTGCCGTGCGCGTGGCCGCCTGTTAGGGGCGTTTATTTTAAAAGAGGGGAGGGCGGCGGGTCTTCGGCGTTTCTTCGCGGCGCTTGAGTTTCCACGCCAGAGGTTTCTATGAATACAACCTTACTTCATGTATGGCATGAAGCTGCCGGGGCCCGGTTTGCCCCGTTCGCGGGTTTTGATATGCCTATCCAGTACCCGACCGGCGCGGTGGCGGAACACCGGCTCTGCCGGCGCTCTGTGGGGCTTTTCGATATAGACCACATGGGACAGGTGATAATATCCGGGGAAGGCGCGAGCCAGGCCCTTTCGTCCCTCGTCTCCAACCGCATCCTTGATATGAAGCCCAACGCATCCCGTTACAGCCTTCTCTTAAACGACCGGGGCGGGATTATTGACGATATTTTTATTTACCGCTCCGCTTATTCGGAAAACGACGACAAGGACGACGCCTGGTTCGTGGTGGTCAACGCGGGGAACCGCGAAACCGATATAGCGCATTTCAGGGAGAACCTGCCGGAAGAGGTTTCGGTGGAAGACGTCTCGGACGTTACCTATATGATCGCGGCGCAGGGTCCCCGGGCCGTCGAGCTTATCGACCTTCTCTCGAACGGCGCGGTTTCCGCGATACCCCGCGGCAGTATGGCGGTGGCCACGGTTGCGGGCGTGCCGGTTGTGTACGGGAGAACCGGCTATACCGGAGAGGACGGGGTGGAACTGTTCTACGATCCGATGGAATCCCTTGAACTGTGGGAACTTCTTATTTCCGGGGCCAGGGAAGCGGAGATCGAGGTGGGTCCCGTGGGGCTTGCGGCGCGGGATTCCCTGCGCTTCGAGGCGGGAATGCCCCTCCACGGCCACGAAATAGCGCCGACGATTACCCCGCTCGAGGCGCGGCTCTCCTGGGCGTGCGATTTTCAGAAAGAGTTTAAGGGAAAAGCGGCGCTCCTCTCTCAAAAGGCGGCGGGGCTTTCCCGTATTCTTGTAACCCTCAACGTTACAGGCGGGGTTCCCCGTGAAGGGTATCCGGTCCTTAGCGAATCAGGCGAGGAAATAGGCCGGTGCGTGGCGGGTATGTTCTGCCCCACAGTGGGAACGTATTCGGCCAACGCCTTTGTGCCGCCGGCGTACAGTGCGCCGGACACCAAACTCGCGGTGCTTATTCGGGGCGTACCCAAAGAGGCGGTGGTGGTAAAGCGCCCGCTCTATACGCCGGCATACCGCCAGCCTCCGGCTGTTTCATAAGCCCGCCGGCGGCGGGTGGCACAAAAGCGTCCTGATACCGCGGCGAAGCGGTCAACGACTGCTTAGAGCCGCAGCCTCCGGCTGTTTTAAACGGCTTCCCGCACAGCGCCCCAAAGCGGACGACGACTGCTTAGAGCCGCGGCGCGGGCCGGCGGCTGCCACGCACAACAACGCAGGGCTCCCAAGCCGCCGGAGGCTGCGCGAAGCGTAGCCGCGCCTGGGCTGTGCAAGCCCGCTGACCGGACACGGTGTTGCACCATTCGGAAACAACAGGCGGCCATGCTGAAGCCGTCGGAGACGGCTGTTAGGGGAGAAAGGGAGAAAAGAGCAGGCCGTAGACGATGTAGTAAACCGGTGCGGCAAGGCAGAAAGAATCGATGCTGTCGAGCACGCCGCCGCGCCCGGGTATGAGGGCGCCTGAGTCTTTGGTGTCGGCGCTGCGTTTCAGCGCGGATTCCCCCAAGTCCCCCAGCGTGGCGCCAAGGGCCGCAATGAAACCGAGCGCCAGTCCCGCCACAGGCGGCGCGACCCCCCGCGGGGCAAAGGGTTCGGGGAGGAAAATGACCGCGCAGAGGCCGATTGCCATGGTGCAGGCAAAGCCGCCTATGAAGCCCGCGACGCTTTTGTTCGGGCTTACCGGGACCACCCCGCGGTTTCCCCTGCCGAAGAGAACCCCCGCGGCCCAGGCACCGGAGTCGTTGGCCACCACCATAAGGAGAAACACGAGAATAACCGGAGAGGCGCGGGGGAGGCTGCCCATGCGGATAATCCACGCCATAAACGCGCCCGGGTAGAGGGTAACGGCGAAGCCCGCGGCGGCGCGGTTAAGCGCGTCTTTGACACGCTCTTCAGGCGAGAAAATCCGCGACGTGAGGAGCCAGAACGCGCCGGAGGCGCACACGACGCCGGTTATCCCTTCGTCAGCCCCGAAACTCACGGTTAAGGTGGCGGCAAGGGGCGCCGCGACGCCCAGGATTGCCGCTTCCGCGGCGCCCAGGGGGTTGTTTTTCTTTTTAAGAAGGGCGGCGAACTCCAGGGCACCGAAGGCGCTTAACAGTATAACGAGGATGTTCGCGGCAAGGTGCGCCTTGTAGGGCAGTAGCAACACGACGCCCGCTGAAAAAGGGACGCCTATGATGAACACGAGAAGCCGTTTCGCCAGTTTTGTCATGCCGAAATCCCTCCGAACCGCCGTTCCCTGGCGTTGAAAGCCGCTATAGCGGCGGACAGGTCCTCCTCGGTCCAGTCGGGCCACAGTTTCCGCGAGACATAGTATTCCGCGTAGGCCCCTTCCCAGAGGAGGAAATTGCTTATCCGGTATTCCCCGGCGCTTCGGATAATAAGGTCCGGGTCGGGAATATCGGGATTATCCAGATGGCGCGAGAGTGCTTCTTCGGTAATAGTTTCTTTGTCCAAAGCGCCGGAGGCCGCCATTTTCCGCGCCGCCCGAATGATTTCGTCCCGGCCCCCGTAGTTGAGGGCAAGCACCACCTGCAAGCCCGTAAAGGAGCGGGTTTCTTCCATGGCCTCGCGCAGGATGCGGCCAATATCCGCAGGCAGCCCCGCGATGTCTCCGGCGTGGCGTATTCTTATCCGGTTCTGCCGGTAAAACGCCAGCTCCCCTTTGAGGTACTGCCGCACCAGAGCCATGATGAAGCCCACCTCGTCGGCGGCGCGCTTCCAGTTTTCCGTGGAGAATACATAGAGCGTAAGATAGCGCACCCCAAGGTCGCTGGCCGCTTTGACAATACGCTTGGCGCGCCGCAAGCCTTCGAGGTGTCCCTGTGCCCGGGGCTGTTGGCGCGCCTTTGCCCAGCGCCCGTTGCCGTCCATGATGATGCCGATATGACCGGGGACTGCGGGGGAGGCTGGGGTCATCAGTTTTCCATTATTTCTTTGTCTTTTTCTTCCAAAATATGATTGACTTTGGTGATGTAGGAATCGGTGAGTTTCTGGAGTTCCGCTGAAACTTTGCTTTCCTCGTCTTCAGTGAGAAGCCCGTCTTTAAGGAGCTTTTTGAGTTCCTCGTTGCCGTCCCGACGGATATTCCGCACCGCCACCCTGCTCTGTTCCGCCTGCTGTTTGGCGGCCTTTACGAGATCTTTCCGGCGCTCTTCGGTAAGCGGCGGCACCGCGATACGGATAATTTTCCCGTCGTTGCCGGGGTTAAGGGAAAGCTCCGAGGAGCGGATGGCTTTTTCGATTTCTCCGATGAGGGCCTTGTCCCATGGCTGTATTACGATAAGCCTGGCTTCGGGTATCGTGATGTTCGCCACCTGGTTAAGCGGGGTTTTGCTGCCGTAGCAGTCGATTTTCATTTTGTCAAACAGCGACGACGACGCCCGTCCGGTTCTGAGGGACCCGAACCCGTCCTTAAGGCTGGCCAGGGTCTTTTTCATCCGTTCTTCGGATTCTGAGAGAACAGTGTGCATAGCGGTATCCTTTACTGCCCGACTTTGAAATATACATAGTCCCTGACGGTTACGGCGTCTCCCAGACGTTTCCCGCAGTCAGCCAGGGCCTGGGAAACGGTGAGGCTGTCGTCCTTCACATAGGACTGGTCCATAAGGCAGATTTCCGCGAGGTGCTTTTTCATCCGGCCTTTCAGGATACCCTCCAGCACCTGCGGGGTTTTCCCCCGCAGGCTCTCGTCCTGCTCCATCTGTTTGCGGAAAAGCTCGGTTTGTTCCGTTATAAATGCCGGATCTAATCTGGTTTTATCCAGCGCCGAAGGGCTGAACGCCGCGATATGGAGGGCTATGTTGTGGGCGAAATCCCGCAGGTCATCCTTTTCAAGGGTTTCCGGCTTGTCCGCGCCGAGTTTCACCACCACGCCGATAGCGCCGTCGCCGTGAATGTAATGGGCAAGGTACTCGCCCGCCTCGGCTTTTACCAGTTTAATCCGCTTGAGGTTCATGTTTTCCCCTATCTTCGCGGCCAGATCCGCCACCAGCGCGGTCAAATCCGGCTGGATGTCCGTATAGCCCTTTGCCAGAACCGTGTCGGTAATAGCTTCTCCCAGGGCGGCGAAGTCCGGGTTGCGGGCCACAAAGTCCGTCTCGGTGGTTACTTCCGCCAATGCCGCGGTATTGGCGCGGGCTTTCACAAAGATTTTTCCCTCGTTCGCCGCCCGATCGGAGCGCTTTTCCACCGCGGCAAGACCTTTTTCTTTAAGCCGCTTCTCAGCGTCCTTAAAATCCCCGTTGGTTTCTTCCAGCGCTTTCTTACATTCCAAAGGCCCCGCTCCGGTCATCTCCCGAAGTTTTTTCACATCCGCTGCGCTAATTGCCATTTCTTGCTCCTTTCGTGTGCCGTTTTTATTTCTTTCTGTTTCTTATGGAAGAGAGCCGTTTGTCTCATCCGGCTCCGCTCCCTTTCCCCGCGCTTATTCCGCGCCGTATACTTTCTCCGCGTCCGCATCCAGGCGCAAATCGTCTTCGGCATCGTCGGACGGTTCGCCCGCGCTGCCGGTTGCGGCGCCGGCGGAAGAATAGGACTCAATGTCAATCTCCCGATCCTCTTCCTTGATGGATATATCGGAGTTCATCATGTTCTCAATATCTTCCGTTTCCTCATCGAGGGTTTCGATGATTTTAAGCCCCACTTCGTTATCCGCTTCCACCACCGCGTTGGCCACAATCTGGGTGAAAAGGGTAATGGCCCGAATCGCGTCGTCATTGCCCGGGATGGGATAGTCGATGCCTTCGGGATTGCAGTTGGTATCCACCACCGCCACAATCGGGATGCCCTGGCGCTTGGCTTCGGCCACCGCGATGGCTTCCTTGCGGGTATCGATGATGAAAAGGATACCGGGCAGCTCTTTCATTTCCTTGATGCCCCCCAGGTTTTTCTGGAGTTTCGCCCGCTCCTTGCCCAAGGACGCGATCTCTTTCTTGGTAAGATTCTCAAACGTCCCGTCAACTTCCATCTTTTCCAGCTTCTTAAGCCTAAGGAGCGACTTTTTTATGGTAACAAAGTTGGTCAGCATACCGCCGAGCCACCGGTTGTTTACATAAAACATACTGCACCGCTCGGCTTCTTTCTGGATTGCCTGCTGCGCCTGTTTTTTGGTGCCGACAAACAGAATGGTTTTTCCGGTGGTAATGGTTTTCCGCACCGCCTCATACGCGTCCTTGATCGACTGAATAGTTTTTTGCAGATCAATGATATGAATACCGTTCCGTTCCGCGAAGATGTATTTCTTCATTCGCGGGTCCCAGCGTTTAACCTGATGGCCGAAATGCACACCAGATTCCAGCAGGCTTTTCATCGTAACTACAGCCACAATACTCTCCCGGGTCCGCTCGTTATGCGTCCCTTCCCTCTATCTCACCGCGTCCGCGGCGGAAGATCGGCGGTTTCACAAAGACCGCCGCGGCTAGAACTCCCCGTAGGGGTAGCCGTTTTCTTTTAACATGACATAAAACTCCCGAATTGGCAAGCCCACGATAGAACTGTACGAGCCTTTAATCGTGGAAATATAGCATCCCGCAAGCCCCTGTATTTTGTAGCCCCCCGCGACGCCCTGCCACTCGCCGGTATTAAGATACCACTCGATTTCCGCTTCGGTAAGGCGGGCGAACGAAACGGTGCTGACCACCGACCGGCAGTCCATTGACCGGTCTTTGCCGTTAAAGAGGGCCACCGCGGTTATGACCTCATGGGACCGGCCATGAATCTTGGCCAGCATTTTGTGCGCGTCGTCTCTATCCTTCGGCTTTCCGAAGATTTTCCCGTCTACCGCCACAATGGTATCCGCGCCGCAGATCCACGGCGGGGTTTTCCCCTTGAGAAGCTCAAGGATCTTGTTTACTTTTTTGACGGCCATATTCTCAGCCACTTTCTGCGGAGACGCGCCCTCGTCGTACTGCTCTTCTATTCGGGCGGGCATGATGTTATAGGGAAGGTTTAAGAGGCGGAAATATTCCTGTCTCCTCAGGGAACCGGATGCTAGAATAATAGGGTCCATAGCGTACCACCTGCATAGTTTATATTTTCCTCTATACTACCCCAAACCGCACCGCC
>JAITHR010000197.1 GCA_031279895.1 Spirochaetaceae bacterium | reverse complement strand
GGAGTTTTCCATGATTATTGCAGTCAAACGAGGGACCACGGAAGAGGAGGCGCGGCGGTTCGCAGCCGCGCTTGAAACACGGGGGGTTCGCGTCCACTACTCCCAGGGCGCCAGTCAAGCGGTGCTGGGCCTGGTGGGAGACACGACCGGTATTGATGAAGAGGCGCTGCGGGCGCACCATCTTGTTGAAAAGGTCATCCGCGTACAGGAGCCGTACAAACAGGCGAACCGGCTTTTCCACCCGGAAGATACCTGCGTCGAGGTTCCGGGGCCGGAGGGTACCCCGCGGCGCGTGGGCGCGGGATGCCTTGGGATTATCGCCGGCCCCTGCTCGGTGGAGACCGGCGGCCAGATAACCCGCGTGTCCCAAGCGGTGCGGGACGCGGGCGCGAACTTCCTGCGCGGCGGCGCTTTCAAGCCGCGCACCAGCCCCTACAGCTTTCAGGGGCTCGGGGCGGAGGGCATCGCGCTCCTCCTCGAAGCGCGGCGCGCCACGGGCCTTCCGGTGGTAAGCGAGCTTATGGACATCCACCACCTCGACCTGTTTGATCAGGTTGACGTCATCCAGATCGGGGCGCGGAATATGCAGAACTTCACGCTGCTTAAAGAGCTGGGGCGGGCCGGGAAGCCGGTGCTGCTCAAACGGGGGCCGGCCTCCACGGTGCGGGAACTCCTTATGGCCGCGGAGTACCTTATGGCCGGGGGCAACAGCCGGATTATTCTCTGCGAGCGGGGCATCCGCACCTTCGAGAATTACACGCGGAACACCCTGGACATCGCGGCCATCCCCGCGCTGAAAAGGGAAACCCACCTGCCGGTGGTTGTTGACCCCAGCCACGCCGCGGGGATCTCGTGGATGGTGCCGGCGCTGGCAAAGGCGGCTATTGCCGCGGGAGCCGACGGGGTTATGGTCGAGGTACACGGCAACCCGGAGGCGGCTCTGTGCGACGGGGAGCAGGCGCTTACGCCGGAGGCTTTTCAGGACCTTATGGGGTACCTGCGGCGCTACGGAGAGATTGAAAACCGGAGGGTAGGGTAACATGACCCAGGAAGTAAAAGACATCATACAGCGGGTAAAGGCGCTGCGGGAGATTGAGGAAGTAAGCGCGGAGGATCTGGCGCGGGAGCTGGGGTTCGACTGCGCGGACTATCGGAGCTGGGAGAACGGGGACGCGGACTTTCCGGTCGGGGCGCTCGTGGAAATCGCGGCGCGGTTCCGGGTTGACCTTACCGAACTCGTGAGCGGCCAGACCCCGAAATTACGGACTTTCTGCCTTACGAGAGCCGGCGCCGCGCCGGAGGTGAGCCGCCGGCCCATGTATTCCTACTGGAACCTGGCGTATAACTTCCACCGCAAAAAGGCCGAGCCCTTTCTCGTGGAAGCGAGCGCGGACACCGAGTCGAAGCCCCTGCGCCTCAACACCCATCCGGGGCAGGAGTTCGATTACGTGCTTGAGGGAAGGCTTCTTATTTCCGTGGGCGGGCATGACCTGGAACTTGGCCCCGGGGACGCGGTCTACTACGACTCCCAGGAGCCCCACGGCATGAAAGCCCTGGGCGGGGCGCGGGCGCGCTTCCTGGCCTTCGTGCTGTAAGTTTGTAAGAAAATTAAGACAAGACAAGATAATCGAGGAAATTTATGCTGGAACGGTATGTGTCATCCCTGGAATTCGACTCCTACGCCGACTTTTACGAACGCTTTAAGGTCAGCGCGCCGGATACTTTCAATTTCGCCTATGACGTGATGGACGCGCTCGCCGAGTCGAAGCCCCGGGAGCAGGCGCTCGTGTGGTGCGACGAGCGGGGCGCGGAAGCGCGGTTTACCTATTATGACCTTAAGATACTCTCCGACCGGGCGCTTCACTGCCTTGCTGCCAACGGAATCCGCGCCGGTGACCCGGTGATGCTTATTTTAAAGCGCCGCTGGGAGTATTGGCCCGTTCTCCTCGCGCTCCACAAGATAGGCGCGGTGGCGATTCCCGCGACCCACCTCCTTACCGCGAAGGATATTGCGTACCGTCGGGAGGCCGCGGCTGTTGCGGGCATTATCAGCGTGGACGACCCGGAGGTGCTGCGCCGCGTCGAGGAATCCGAGGAGGCCCTGGGACCCCTGCGCTTCAAGGCGTTCGCACGGTCGGGCGGAGGCGGCGCGGCGCCGGAAACGCGGGGCTGGGTTGACGTTACGGCGTGTATGGAGCGGGAAGACGCGGCGCCTCCCCCGGGCCGCCGGTTCTTCAACAAAAGCGGGGACCCGATGCTGCTCTATTTCACCTCCGGTACCACAGGCTTCCCCAAGATGGTGCGCCATACCTTCTCGTATCCGCTGGGGCATATTCTCACCGCCAGATACTGGCAAGGGGTGGAGCCCGGGGGCCTGCATTTCACGGTTGCCGAGACCGGCTGGGCAAAGGCCGCGTGGGGCAAGATATACGGCCAGTGGCTCTGCGGGTCCGCGGTGTTCGTGTACGACTTCGACCGCTTTGTCCCCGCGGCCCTGCTGGAAATTATCTCCGCGTACCGGATTACCACGTTTTGCGCGCCACCCACTATCTACCGGTTCTTCGTGAAAGAAGATCTCAGGAAGTACGACTTTTCCGCGCTGAAGCGCTGCGCCGTGGCCGGAGAGCCGCTTAACCCGGAGATTTACGAGCAGTTCAAGGCCGCCACCGGCATTGCCCTGCGGGAGGCTTACGGCCAGACCGAGCTTACGGTGGTCATGGGAACCTTTCCCTGGCTTACCCCGAAGCCCGGCTCCATGGGGAAGCCGGCTCCGGGGTACGACGTCGCGCTCATGCGGGACGACGGGACCCTGTGCGATATGGGCGAGGAGGGGGAGATCGTCATCCGCACGGACCGGATGAAACCTGCCGGTATGTTCGACGGCTACTATCGGGACGCGGCGCTTACCGAGCGGGTGTGGCGCGGCGGGGTGTATTACACCGGGGATATGGCGTGGCGGGACGAGGACGGGTACTACTGGTTCGTGGGGCGCGCCGACGACGTGATAAAGAGTTCCGGCTACCGTATCGGGCCGTTTGAGGTGGAGAGCGCGCTCCTCGAACATCCCGCGGTGCTGGAGTGCGCGGTTACCGGCGTACCCGATCCCGACCGGGGGGCCGCGGTCAAAGCTACGGTCGTGCTTGCCAAAGGCTGGGAGGCCGGCGAGGAACTGAAAGCCGCGCTCCAGAACCATGTAAAAAAGACGACCGCGCCGTATAAGTACCCCCGAATCGTGGAGTTCGTCTCCGAACTTCCCAAGACCATAAGCGGCAAAATCCGTCGGGTGCAGATCCGCGCCCAGCCTCCGCAGCCGTCTCCGACGGTTTCATAAACTTCCCGCCCCGCGCTCCGAACCACGACTGTCCGCGTACCGCGCCCCTAAGCTGTCGCCGCCCGCTTTGTTGCACTGCACAAGACGCTTATGTGCCACCCGCCGCCGGCGGGCAGAGACGGGCCGGAGGCTGTAACTTCTTTACTAATCTATACTTACTACGCCGTATTTACAGGATTCCGCCCCCTCCCCGGGGGTTATACACCGGTATTTTTGCCTTGGAAATCCGGATTTCCGTCACAGAA
>JAITHR010000188.1 GCA_031279895.1 Spirochaetaceae bacterium | reverse complement strand
AGGGTCTTTTTTTTCTTTCCGAGAATATTGATGGTGAAATAGTAGAGTTTTTCGCTTTCCATGTGAATTTCCCACCCTCTGCCGCTTTTGTTTGAAAGGATGGTAATCATGTTTTTTTTGAGCGACAGGTTTTCCACCCCCATAATTTCCAGACTGGGAATAATCCAGTCAACGGTTTTGCGCGGCAGGGAGATAAACAG
The DNA here is from genome assembly GCA_031279895.1 of Spirochaetaceae bacterium. Taxonomy (GTDB): domain Bacteria; phylum Spirochaetota; class Spirochaetia; order Treponematales; family Breznakiellaceae; genus JAITHW01. Next base: position 11,000 of record JAITHR010000188.1, on the reverse strand, counting down.
CCCCACAATGTTCTCAATGGTGAGGCAGATGGTGGAAAGCGCGTCGTAGGTAAGGTACTGGGACCGGGGAAACGACGGATTTTCGGGCCAGCGCGCCGGCCCCTCTTGTAAGGGGAGGTACGCTTCCCAAAGATGCCCCTTGTGGTGGCTGAGGTTGTGGGAACCGTCGGGGCTCATGGAGTCAAGCACGAAATACAGGTGCCGTATCGCACATTCCCGTGCCAGATCCCACCGCTGGTAGCGCTCAAGCCCTTTGACCACCATGAAAGTGAGGTGGGGAAAGACCGCGCCCCGGTAGCCCCGGCCAAGTTCGTCAAAGGCCGGATCGCTTACCGCCACCGAGGGGAAGGGGTGGGGCGCGCCGAAAAGACGGGGGTCCTGCAATTTGGCGATGAGCTGTTCCGCCTTGTCGTCGTTGGGTATTTCCGCGAGAAGCGCCCAGTAGCTTGAGAGCATCTTTACCGGAAGGCGCCGCCCGTCTTTGTCAATATCGTAGTAAAACTTCTCAGACGGGTCCCACATAAGGTTGTTTATTCTGGTTTTGAGGGAGAAATAGTGGCGTTTATACTGGAAGCTGGCCTCTTTGTCATTGAGGATGTCCGCCAGGGCGGACATATACAGCACGTTAATCGCCATCATGGTATTAAAATCCATAGGATACTCGGCCCCCTCTCTGGGGGCGTTCGTCATGTTGGTCGCGCCGGCGGGAACCGCGTAGAGCCCGTTGGGGCGCTTAAAGCGGGAATCTATCCATTCGGTATACCGGTGGAGAACGGGAAGCACGTCTTTCACCCGTTTCTTGTTCGCCGATTTATGGTAGAGGTTGAACTCGGCCCAGGCGAAGAGGGGGATGCCCAGTCCCTCGGGGTTATCCGCTTCTACGGCGGGAAGGCCGGTTTCGATGGTATACGCCGACCGAATGGCTCCGTCCGGCTCCTGCCGGTTATAGAACACGTCCAGCGTGGGATACGCCTGATAGATCCGGTTTGAGTACACCAGAAAAAAGGATGAAAAGATGGCGTCTGACTGGAGGATGACCGGACTTCCCGGGTAGGAGAAGAATTTCCCCTCAATGCCTTCAGGGGCCGCGGGTTTTTCCGTTTCAGAGGGCGCTTCCTCATTCGGTTCCTTTTCAGTGCCGATATGCCAGCAGTCCTGAATCCAAGCCCATGTTTTATCGTAAATATCGACAAAATCCTGATCGTAAAAGTGAATTTTAGGGAAATCACGCTTTGTCACAAAAACCCCTGTCAGCTACTTCACGCCTAAAGGTTTTTTCGAGGGCCCGGGGCTTGTTCCGGCTCTCCGGCTTCCTCCCCAAGTGTTCTACCGTATTGAGAGTGCCAAAGGGACAGGCGCTTGGTTTTCGCAAAATTCCTCCCAGAGAGGAATTGTATGGTTGTTCCAACGCCCTATTCCCCCGGTCTTACCGTCTCTCCATAGACGTAACTTTCTTACGCCGCGTGAGTAGGTTTATTCAATTTTTTAAATATACTACAAGCCATCCCTTGGGTCAAGCAATGCGGCGCAAAGGCCGTCCCCGCTTCCCCTATTAGGGGCGCTGCGGGGGCCCGCAGGCGTTTTCAATAGCTTGCAGGATGGTGATGCTGCTCAAAGTCGCGCCGCTTACCACGTCGACGTTCAAAGATTGGGACGCGATAACCCTGTCCGTAACGGCCTCGGCCTTTTCTCCCCGACCCTCCTGATGGCGGGTAATCACCACCCGCGTAATGGTACGGTCTTGGATATACACGTCAACGTCCGCCGCCACAGGCCAGTTCTTCGCCGCGCCCTTATACATCCCGTCCGGGAGGCTGCCCAACTCAAGGGGCGGAAAGGTTTTTTCCTTCTGTCCCGCGCCGAAGAGAAGCGCGCCGGCACTCAGAAAAAGCCAGAAAGCCAGTCCTTTTATCATAATTCCCTCCGCCTTTGCTCACCGGCTATCGCACGAATTTTGGCGCTGCTGGCAAGGTCGTCCAGCATTTTCGTTTCTTCCCGTGCCGCGAGTTTGCGGTACTCCCCGCGCCGGCGCTCTTTCACCTGATCGAGTATTTTGCGGTCCCTGGCCGCTTCAAGATAGACCTGCCGCGCCTCACCGACCGCTTGCTCCGCTTTGGCTTTCTCCCGCAAAAGCGCCGCTTTTTCCGTTTCGAGGCGCAGGATATACCGGTCAAACGCCGCAAGGTCCGAAACGGACGGCGGACTTTCAGACACCCGCGCCCGCTCGGTTAGTACCGCGCCGATGTTCCGCTCAATGCCGGTGAGCGCGCCGACCGCCCGGCCCAGCGCGATCTCGGTTTCCCGCTCTTTATGTCTGCGGAGGCCGAGGACTTTCTCAAGCGTAAAGGCGAAGCGTTTCATGCGTCTCCCATAGGAGTTTTTTGTGCCGGAAAAGAGGTCAAATCCGGCTTTTCGTCAGATTCTTCCGGTTCGGCTGTTTCCGTTTCCGGTATGGGACTGCCGGTAATAGCGGCTATTTTGGAAAACGTGTCCTCCAGGGAGGATTTTTCGGTTACTTCCTGTATGAGGAACTCCCGAATAGCGTCGTGTTTTTCAACGGCTTCATCAACAGCCGCGTTTGATCCGGCATGATAGGCCCCCACGTTGATAAGATCCTCGTTTTCGGCGTACACCGCGATAAGACGACGCATAACCCCCACGGCTTTATTGACAGCCGGGCCCGATACCTCCGGCGCCAGACGGGAGATGCTGGCAAGGATGTCAATGGCCGGATAATGGTAACGCTGGGCAAGGGAGCGGGAAAGTACGATGTGTCCGTCAAGGATGCCCCGCGCCGTATCGGATACCGGCTCGTCAAGGTCGTCGCCGTCCACAAGCACGGTGTAAAAACCGGTGATGGTTCCCTTTTCAGAGGTGCCGCACCGTTCAAGGAGTTTCGGCATCTGGTCGAACATACTGGGCGTATAGCCCCGCGTGGCAGGGGGTTCCCCGATGGCAAGGCCGATTTCACGCTGCGCCCGGGCGAAACGGGTTACCGAATCAAAGAGAAACATCACGTCAAGCCCCTGATCCCGAAAGTATTCGGCCACGGCGGTTGCCACATACGCGCCGCGCAGACGGGATAAAGGCGGTGAATTGGACGGGGTAACAATGAGGACGCTTCGCGCAAGCCCCGCGGGGCCCAGTTCGTTTTCAATAAAGTCGTTGACTTCCCGGCCCCGTTCGCCTATGAGGGCAACCACATTCACGTCCGCGCTGGTGTTGCGGGCGATCATGCCTAAGAGGGTTGATTTTCCCACGCCGGTTCCGGCGAAGATACCCAGCCGCTGGCCCCTGCCAACGGTCAGAAGCCCGTCAATAGCCCGCACGCCGGTGCGTATCCGCTTTGTTACCCGCTTTCTTTTCAGCGGGTCCGGCGGGGAACCCATAGCCGGATAACGGAGTACGGACTGAATATCCCCTCTGCCGTCGCAGGGTTTTCCCTGCGCGTCAAGCACCCGCCCCAGGAGTTTAGGCGAGACCGCCACTTCCAGTGCCGCGCCGGAGGCGATAACCCGGTTTCCCACCTCAATGCCGTCGGTTTCCTGGTACGCCATAAGCTGGACAGTCTCATCCCGCAGGCCCACCACTTCAGCCTGAAGAACGCCTCTTTTTCTGGGCGCTTCGATACGGCAGATTTCTCCGATAATAGCCGCCGGCCCCCGGCTTTCAATGAGCAGGCCCTGAACCTTGGAGATACGCCCCACGCATTTTATTGGATCCACCTGTTCGGCGACTTCGATATACTTTTCAAGCAGGGTTTCCATTACCCTTAGCCTTTCTCTTCATCGGAAGCGGAAGTACGGACGGGTTTCGATTTTGTCTTTATAGGAACGGTTTCCATAATTTTTGTTTCTAATTCCGTGAGCTGGCTGGAAATGCGCGCATCTATCTCACCGAAATCGGTTTCGATGACACAGCCCCCTTTGTCAACCGATGAATCTTCTTGAACCTGAATGTTACGGGGGCCTTCGAGGGTTTGAATAAAATCTTTGATATGGTCGGTGGTGAGCTGTAAATCTGCGGTATGTACCCGAATGATAACATCGCCGCGCCCTTTTACCTTACGGAGCGCCTCCTGCACGTTGGCAGCAACCACGTCCCGCTGATTTTCGGAAATCGTTTTGATTACCTTTCGGGCGATAAGGATTACGAGGTCGATAATCCGCTGTTCCGTTTCCACCAATATCTCGCCGCGTTTATCCTGAGCGCGTTCAAGCACCAATTGGGTTCTCTCAATAAGCCGGTCCACCTCGATTTTGCCCTGCTGAAATCCCGCTTCCCGTCCCTGTATTTCCCCTTGCTCTTCCGCCTTTTTTTTCCGCGTTTCAATATCGACCTGGGAAGCGGCGATAATTTCCCGCGCTTTTTGGTTTGCTTCTTCGATAATCCGTTCCGCTTCGGCCCGAGCATCTTCTTTCAATGCTTCGGCCTCACCGGTTTTACGGCTTACCTCCTGAAACGCCTCGTCTTCCGCCTCTTTAATGATCCGCTCGACTTCCAGTTTAGCGGAACGCATCATCGTTTCCCGCTCAGACTCCCACTGGCTTTTAAAAAGTTCCGCTTCCTGACGAAGTTCTTCTATTGTGGGTCCCTCGTATTCTTCTTCGACTATATCTTCTATTTCCGGCACGATCATTTCGGTGAGGGTCCGCGGCGGATCAAGAAAGATCTTGGTTTCGTTGATTTCTATTTCGCCGGGTCTGAAAACTGTTTTTGTCATCTTATACCACCAATTCGTCCTCTCCGGCCCGGGCGACTATGATTTCGCCGCTTTCCTCGAGCTTGCGGATAATCGAGACGATCTTTTGTTGGGCCTCTTCCACATCTTTGAGCCGGACCGGTCCCATAAACTCCATGTCTTCCTTGAGCATCCCGGCGGCGCGCTTACTCATATTGCGGAATATTTTATCCTGCACTTCCGCGTCAACCGATTTGAGCGCCTTGGCCAGTTCGGAGGAATCAACCTCCCGCATCACCTTCTGGATTGACTTGTCGTCAAGCATAACAATATCTTCGAACACGAACATCCGTTTCTTGATTTCCTCCGCCAATTCGGGATCGTCTCCCTCCAGAGCTTCGATGATCTGTTTTTCCGACGTTCTGTCCACCAGGTTAAGTATTTCAACGATACTTTCCACGCCGCCGGCGGCAGTATAATCTTCGCTGGACAGGGTGGAAAGTTTCTTTTCCAGAACCCGCTCCACCTCCCGGAGAACTTCCGGGCTGGTACGGTCCATAGTCGCGATTCGCCGCGCCACGTCGGTCTGGACCTCATGGGGGAGGTTCTGGATTATGACCGACGCCTTATTCGGCTCTAAATACGCCAAAATAAGGGCAATCGTTTGGGGATGTTCCTGTTGGATAAAGTTAAGCAGATGGGCCGGATCGGTCCGGCGGATAAAGTCAAAAGGACGGACTTGCAGGCTGGACGTCAAACGGTTAATAACATCCACCGCTTTCTGGCTTCCCAGCGCTTTTTCAAGAAGTTCCCGGGCATAATCAATACCGCCGGTACTGATAAATTGATTTGCCATCATAAGTTCTTGAAACTCTTGCAGAATAGCGTCCTTTTGCTCAGTTTCCACCGTTTCAAGCCGGGCAATCTCAAAGGTTAAGGTTTCAATCTCATCTTCCCGCAGGTACTTAAATATTTCCGATGAAACTTGGGAACCTATTGACACCAGAAAAATGGCGGCCTTCTGTCTTCCGTTGGTGTCTTTTATTCCTTTTTTTGCTCCTGAAGCCGCTGATGCTTTTGCCATACCTTATTCCTCCAAAAGCCACGTTCTGATAAGTTGGGCTACTCCGTCGGGATGATCCTTAGCCATATTGGCGATATTTTCGTACAAATTCATGCGGGCCTGCTCTTCGGCGGACAGCGGTACTTCCGAGCCTTCCTCCGCTTGCATAAGCATCTGATCCCGCATAGCTTGCTCCCGGCGGGCGCGCTCTTCCTCTTCTAAACGCCGGCGGCGATCCAGTTCTTTGGAAACCGCCCGGAATACCATAAAGCCTATAAGCACCAGTACGACTACCCCGATTCCTATGAAAATGGCGGTCTGGATATTCTTCTGTTTTAAATACAGCGCATCCGCCTGAATAAATTCTTTGCTTCGGTCATACTGGATATTCTGCACGGTTACCGTGTCTCCGCGAGCCGCGTCATAGCCGATGGCCCCCTGGATAAGCGATTGAACCGCCCGTATCTGATCCCCTGTCAAGGCGGTATATTCCCGCTCGATGGAGCCGTTCGGAAGAATCACGGGCTTTCCCTTTTCATCATACTTCACGTCCCATTTCCCGTCGATATTAACCGAAACCGTTACCCGATCTATGGTGGGATTTCTTTCTTCCTGAGAGGTCTTTTTATTAACCACCTGATTAGTGGTTTTGGTTTCTTGGGTAACCTTCCCGACAATAGAAGTCATATCCCGAAACGCCGGCGCGGCCTGCCCCTCTGTTCCCGGAGGCCCTTCGGGATTTATCCCTGTGCCCTCGTAAGTGGTGTTAGAAGTATTTTCTGATATAGTAAGCGAAGGCACCCGCTGCGAATCGTCGTAGGAAAGCCCGGGCGTTTGCTCTTTTAGGGTAACCGGAAAATGTTCTTCCACGTTGACCATTTTTTTAGAAAGATCCATATCGATTTTGACATTAAGGTCCCGCACTCTTTCGGAGGTATAGGTACTTTGCAAGGCGCTGAGAATACTCGTCCGATACTGGGTCTCCAAAGCGCGGATGAGGGCAGCTCCCTTCTTAATATTATCAAGCCGCTCCAAATCAGCCATTCCGTCAAATTCATTAAGCACCATGCCGTTATAATCGGCGATTACGATGTTTTCATCTTTAAGCCCCGCCACGGCGAACTTCAGGAGCTTCTGAATGCCCTCGATTTTCTTGCGGTTTTCAGTAATATCACTTCCAACCTTAGGGGTAATAATGACGCTGGCGGTTACGGGGTGCTGATCCGATCGAAAAAACTCGTCTTTCGGAAAGACCAGGGTTACGTGGGCGTTGTCCACATCGTCTATAGCTTTTATATGATCGGTTACTAGCTGGGTGATGGCCCGCTGGAGGTTTACGTTTCTTTCCAGGTCGGTGATGGTCCATCGTTCCCGGTCAAACACTTCCCAGGGATTTGTTCCCGCGGGGATAAGATCCTCGCGGAGCAAAATAGCCCGCATTCGGCGGGCGGTGGCCTCGTCGTTTACCATGACGGTGCCGTTGGCGGACACTGAGGAGCGTATTCCCTCGGCGTTAATTCTCGTAATAATCCTGTTCCGCAGATCTTCGTTTTTAATAGGCGCGTCAATAACCGGCACGAGAGTCGGCGCGGAAGACACTGAAAATAGCGCGACTATTCCCGCGATAGCCGCGATGCAGATTCCCACAAGGACAAGTTTTTGTACTAACGACCATTTGGCCCATAATTTTTTTATTTGTTCTAAAACCTTTTTAATCCAATCACCCATATCCCCTCCCCAGAAGAATTCGTATGCCGTCCGAGCGTTTCTAAGATTTCAGACGACTTCTATAGTATAGAACTATACTATATTCTATCTGGTATTGATAAGATCTTTCCAGCCCTGAACCAAGCGGTTAAGCACGGTCCGAGTAATATTTAATGACATCGATGCCTTTGCCTGCGCAATGGTAATGGCATGGACGTTCACCGATCCGGGATCGGTAATGGCGGCCCGCATAATATTGCTTGCCTCCTGCTGATCCCCGGAAACCTTATCCAAGGCGCGGAGCATCGCGTCTTCAAAACCGCCGCTTCGCATAACTCCGTCGGCACCGACGGCCTTTCCCGTGTCCGCTATATTTTTCCCTGTTGAAGCGTTATTCACTCCGGATTCAAAATGTTTCGGATGGGTTGTTTGCAGGGGAAGCCGGTCAACCGCTATCAAACGCGGAGCGTTTATCATTTTGTACTACCTTCCTATATCCAGCGCCCGCTGGAACATCGCTTTGGAACCGTCGATAATGGCGGCGTTCGCTTCATAGGCGCGGGAGGCGGCAATCATATCCACCATCTCGGTAACAATGTCCACATTGGGCATTTCCACATACCCCTCCTTGGGCCCGGACGTAATGGCATCAGGATGGGTCGGATCATACACCAGTCTGTTTTTGGCGGCAAAATCTTTCTGGATTTCCATAACCCGCACCCCTTCTCCGGGGCCGTTATCCAGCATATCCGGTAGGAACGGGGAGTGCCAATAGGGACCCTCGACCTTGGGACGCATAATCACGCGGCTCCGCCGATAGGGACCCCCCTCGTCGGTGCGGGTGGTAGAGGCGTTTGCGATATTATCGGCAATGATGTCCGCCCGCAGCCGCTGCGCGCTCATGCCGGTAGACGCTATCTGTATCGCGCTAAAAATACCCATATACCCGCGCTACCTTAACACCGTCGAAACTTGATTAAACTCAAAGGCTTCCGCCTGAGCTAACAACATATATAACAGTTGATTCTCCATAGCTCCCGTAAGCTCCTGCTCCATATCCACATTATTGCCGTTATTTTGGGCCGCGCTGACAAAATCCACCACCCGACGGGGCCGCACGTCGCGGTAATCACGGGGCTGCCAGTTGGAAATATGCCGCGGGTCCGTCCGAACCAATTCTATCGGGGGGCGCTGTTTTTCCGTTTCCAGCGCCCGTTTCAGCTCGCTTTCAAAGTTGATCTCCGAGCGTTTGAAGTTCGGCACTTCCGCATTGGCAAGGTTGTTGGCGATGACCCCCCGGCGGATGAGACTTACATCCATGGCTCTGTGTATAAGATCAACGGTCTTAAAAAAATTATTACTGATCTGCAAATCCTTACCTCTTCCCCAGCTGTTATATCTTCGGCATATCGCAGGCGGTTATTTACCCCAAAATCCCCGAAGTTTTGCGAAGATTCCCGCAGCGCATCACAGAATATACCGCCCCAGGTCATTATCCATCACAAGATCCGTGAGTTTTTCGTTTACATACGCCTCGGTTACGGATATTTCGGCGGGCGCTATATCCGGCGCCTCGAAAGACAGCTCCTCAAGGAGCGCTTCCATGATGGTGTGGAGCCTTCGGGCGCCGATATTTTCCAGTCGGGCGTTGACCTCCGCCGCCAGAGCCGCGAGGCGCTCGATAGCGTCTACCGTAAAGTCTATGGACACCCTTTCGGTTGCCAGAAGCTCGATATACTGCTTGGTAAGCGCGTTCTTAGGCTCGGTCAGGATACGCAGAAAGTCTTCTTTCCCAAGGGAATCCAGCTCTACCCGCAGGGGAAAGCGGCCCTGCAATTCGGGAATAAGGTCCGACGGCTTACTGACGTTGAAAGCGCCGGCTGCCACGAAGAGAATGTGATTCGTGTTTACGGGCCCCCATTTGGTAGTCACCGTGGCCCCTTCCACAATGGGCAGTATGTCCCGCTGCACCCCTTCGCGGGAAACGTCGGGCCCGCCTCCCCGGTCGCCTTTGACCGCGATTTTATCGATCTCGTCAATAAACACGATGCCCGTCTCCTCAACCCGCTGGCGCGCCTCGTCGCTCACCCGATCGCGGTCGATGAGTTTTTCCGATTCCTCGGCGAGAATGATTTCCCGCGCCCGCTGTACCGTAACGAGTTTCTTTTTCTTGCCCCCCCCGAAGAGGCTGGCAATACCGGAGAGGCTCGACTCCATGTCTTCCAGGCCGCCGCCGCCTATCATTTCGATAGAGGGAAACTGGGGGGGCTGCTGCACGGTAATCTCCACCATCTTGTCTTCCAGCTCCCCTCTCCGAAGCATGGCTCTGAACTTCTCCCGCGTGGATCCCGGAGGGTCTTCGACAAGGTCCTCGTATTCCTCCTCCTCCTGCGCGGATTCCTCGTCATCGGCGTCCTGCCTGTTCGTCATCGGTATCCCCACCTGAATTGCCGTGCCGATAAGGGAATGGCCCGCGTTTCCGGATTCCGGATTAATCGTGAAAGCGCCCATGGGCCGCACCACCGGACCAGGGGGTTCGGGCTTGTCTTTGCGCTTCCTGCCGGTTCCGGGAAGAAGCAGGTCCAAAATCGCGTTCTCGGTCCGCCGCTCCGCCTCGGCGGTAACAGCTTCCTGCATCTCCTGCTTGACCATCTGTATTCCCGCGGCCATAAGGTCCCGAATCATGGACTCCACATCCCGCCCCACATACCCGACTTCGGTGTACTTGGTAGCTTCCACTTTGATAAACGGGGATCCCACCAGCTTCGCAAGGCGGCGGGCAATCTCGGTTTTGCCTACGCCTGTGGGCCCTATCATAAGGATATTCTTGGGCGCTATATCCTCGCGCATATCGCTCTCCAGCTTGAGCCGTCTTATGCGGTTGCGGAGCGCCACGGCCACGGCCCGCTTCGCCTTCTTCTGTCCCACGATATACTTGTCAAGCTCCGCGACAATCTCGCGGGGCGTAAGCCTGTCCAGATCCTTCCCCTTTCTCTTTTTCGGCTGTTCGCCGGCTCTCCCCTCTGTTCCCTCTTTCCCCTCTTTCCCAAAGGGTTTCCCTTCATGCTCTTCGCCCGAATACTGCTCGTCCATTTATGCAAGCTCCTCCAAAATGATGTTTCCATTCGTGTAAATACAAATGGTTCCCGCGATTTTAAGACTCTTTTCCGCAATCTCCGCGGCGGAAAACGCGCTCCCCTCAAGGTACGCCAGAGCCGCAGCATAGGCGTAGTTTCCCCCGGACCCGATGGCAAGGGCGTCTTCAGCCGGTTCTATCACGTCTCCGGTACCGGAAACAAGCAGAATCTTCTCCCTGTCCGCCGCAAGAAGCAGGGCCTCAAGACGCCTGAGCGCCCGGTCCGTCCGCCAGTCCTTCGCCAGTTCCACCGCGGATCGGGGAAGGTCCCCGGAATACTCCTTAAGCTTACTCTCAAAGCGGTCAAAAAGGGTAAAAGCGTCGGCAGTCGCGCCGGCAAACCCGCACAGCACCCGCCCCTCCATAAGACGCCGCACCTTGCGGGCGTTATGTTTCAACACCGTATCCCCAAG
>JAITHR010000152.1 GCA_031279895.1 Spirochaetaceae bacterium | reverse complement strand
AAACCACCGGCGTCTGTCTAAAGCGGTCAGCCGCCTTGATTTCCGCGATAGACTCAAAGCCGTCCCGCTCCGCGTCAAGCAGGATGAGATCCGGCTCCCGCGCCAGTTCGAGCGCCTGGACAACGGATCCGGTGAAAGACAGGTCGTACCGCGAGGCAAGCCGCGCCTCCAGTTCCCGCACTGCTTGCGGATTATTGTTTATCACTACTATATGCTTCATCTACGCCACTTCGCTTGTTCCGATTATGCTGTATGGTATCCTACCAATGATATTATTATACTACAAAACCCTCCCGCCAACCACCCAGCCTCCGGCTGTTTCAGCATGGCCGCCTGTTGTTTCCAAGCGGTGCAACACCGTGTCCGGTTAGCGGGTTTGCACAGACCAGGCGCGGCTACGCTCTCGCGCAGCCTCCGGCTGTTTCAAAAGCTTCCCGCGAAGCGGCTCACCGTAGTCCCAGTCAGCTTAGCGGCGCGGCGTGGTACGCGGACAGCCGCGTTTCAGACACACGTCTCCGCGCTTTAGGCACACAACCCCGCGCTTCGGCACCACGCCGCCCCTCTTCAGCACCACGCCCTCCCGTTTCGGGGACACTGCTCCGCGCTCTGGAGGTGCGCACCTTTGCCTTGGGGAGGGGAATCTCCGTGTTGCGGGTGCAAGCCCGCGCTTTGGCAGGAGGGATTTCTGTTTTGGCGGGACGCATTTCCGTCACGGAAGGACGCATTTCCGTCACGGAAATACGTGTTTCCAAGGCGGAATTCCCTGTCTCCAAAGCGGGGAGGCGTGTCTCTAACTCTCTATGAATAAAAGAGTTACAGCCTCCGGCTGTTTTAAACAGCGTCCTGCGAAGCGCGGCAAAGCGGGCGGAGACTGCTTACAGGCGCGGCGTAGTACGCGGCGGGGCGCGAGACGCCCTGCGCCCCGCACAACGACCCGCCCCCTTATCGCGCACAACAACGCACAGCTCCCAAACCGCCGGAGGCTGCGCGAAGCGTAGCCGCGCCTGGCTAATATCAAGCCCGCTCACCAGACACGGTGTTGCACTACTTTGAAGCAACAGGCGGCCATGCTGTGCCACCGGCGCCGCCGGCTGTGTAAAATAAGGAAAAATAGGGTATACTGGGGGTATGGATACGAATGCTATTACGGACATGGTGGCGTCGCGCTTTCTGAAATATATAACCTACTGGACCACCAGCGACCGCACGGTGGAAGAGACGCCCTCCACCCCGGGCCAGTGGGACCTGGCAAAGGCCCTGGTCGCGGAACTCAGGGGACTTGGGGTAGAGGAGGTGGAACTCACCTCCAACTGCTACGTTATCGCCCGCCTCGGCGCCGGCGCCGGCAAAGAACACTGCCCCGCGATAGGCTTCATGGCCCACCTCGACACCGCGGACGACGTGTCGGGAAAAGACGTGCGCGCCGTATTCGTCGAGTCGTATGACGGCAAACGGATAGAGCTGGCAGAGGGGCGCGGCCTTGATCCGGCACTTGATCCGGATCTGGCGCGACAAACCGGCACGGCCATCATCCACACTGACGGCGCGACCCTTCTGGGCGCTGACGACAAGGCGGGCATTGCCGCGATTATGAGCGCCGCGGAGTACCTCCTGGCCCACCCCGAAATCGAACGCGGGCCAGTGGAACTCATCTTCACGCCGGACGAGGAAACCGGCAAGGGTCTTCCGGCCTTCCCCCTCGGGGCCGTCCGCGCCGCGGTGTGCTATACCCTTGACGGCGGCGCCCTGGGGGAGGTTGAGGCGGAGTGTTTCAACGCCTACAAAGCGACGGTCAGGTTCGGGGGAACCGTCGCGCACCTGGGCTACGCCAGAGGCGTCATGGCCAACGCCGCGCTTATGGCCGCGTCTTTCGCGCTTATGCTCCCGCGCTCGGAAAGCCCGGAGGCCACCGACGGGTACTACGGGTACTACTGCCCGACGAATATCACGGGAAACCTTGAGCGCGCCACCCTTGAGTGTTACGTCCGGGACTTTGACCCGCACGGGGCGGAGCGGCGGGTGGCGGCGCTGGAGTGTTTCGCCCGCGCCGTGGAAGCCCAGTTTCCCGGAGGAACCGTTACGGTGAGCGCCGCGCTCCAGTATTCCAATATGAAAGATGCCGTTGCGAAGCGTCCCGAGGCCATGGACACGCTGAAGCGCGCCCTTGCCAACCTGGACATCCCGTTCCGCCTCCGCCCTATCCGCGGCGGCACCGACGGCTCCCGTCTCACGGAGATGGGCATCCCCACGCCCAACATCTTCACCGGCGGCAGAAACTGGCACAGCCGTACCGAATGGGTGTCGGTGCCGGAAATGGCCGCTGCCTGCCGGGTGGTGGTCGAGCTTGTCCGGTTATGGGCCCTTAATCCGATAACGGCGGAATAGTACGATACCTGGCATATTCTTGGGACCGCGCGTCCGGTTCCGGCGTACCCCGCCTTGCGGCAGCCCCTGCGCGGGCGCTATACTTTCCCTAGAGGCCTGCGCCTCGATTACAATAACCGTGTCGGGAGTATGATGATGATGATGAAACAGGCGGTCGCGTGGTTTATACTGTTCTCCGGCGCCGCGTCTTTTGCCCGCGCCCAGAGCGGCGGGGCCGTTCCCCAAGAGATAGCCGCCGCGTTTGCCAAAGCCGGTCTTACCACCCTTAAGAAACGCGCCGCGCCTGCGGACTTTTCCCTTCCCCTTCTTGCGGGCGATGTGCGGACAAGCCTCGGCGCCTTGAAGGGAAAGGTGGTGTTCCTTAACTTCTGGGCCACCTGGTGTCCGCCGTGCCGCGAGGAGATGCCCTCTATGGAAATCCTGCACCGGCGTTTTAAGGACGCCGGGCTGGAATTCCTTGCGGTTGACATTCGGGAGGACGCGAAACAGGTGGACGTCTTTACGAAGCGGTTCAGCCTGACGTTTCCGGTGGCCATGGACGCCACAGGGAGCGTGAGTTCCCGCTACGGCATCCGCGGTATTCCGGCGACCTTTATTATCGACCGCGAAGGCTTTGTCGTGCTCTCCGTCGTGGGGGGCGTGGATTGGGCCGCGCCCGCGATGATTGCCGCGTTTGAGGCGCTGCTCCGTTATGGCAGATGACCTTTCCCTTATTGCCGCGTTTGCCGCGGGCCTTCTTTCCTTTCTGTCCCCCTGCGTACTGCCGCTTATTTCCTCGTACTTCCTGATTTTAAGCGGAACCCTCCCCGAAACGCGGAGCGGGAGCGGGGACGCGCTTTCCCCGTACCGTCCGGCGCTTCTCGGAAGAGCCGCGTGTTTCGTGCTGGGCTTTACGCTCGTGTTCACCGCCCTCAGCATCCTCTTTTCCGGCCTGTTCTTTATGCTAAGCGGCGCCGGCGCCGTCATAAACCGCGTTGCCGGCATACTGGTAATAGCCCTGGGCCTCCATATCCTTCTCGACTTCCTCCCGTTCCTCAACTACGAAAAGCGCGTCCGCCCCGCAAAGGCGCCGCGGGGGGTCGCGGGTTCTCTTGTGGCGGGCGCGGCGTTCGGCGCCGGCTGGACCCCCTGCGTGGGACCCATTCTGGGGAGCATCCTGCTTATGGCCGGACAGAGCGGCGAGGTCTTTGCGGCGGCGGGGTATCTTTTGGCGTATTCCCTGGGTTTGGGACTGCCGTTTCTGGCAGCCGCGTTCTTTTTCGGCTCTTTTCTCGCGTGTCTGGAAAAACTTAGGCCCTGGCGCCCTCTTATCCACCGGATAAGCGGCCTCTTTATCATCGCAATCGGCGTCTGTATTACCCTTGGGCGCTTCCAGAACATAAGCGGCTTCTTTTTAAGAACCGGCTACCGGCTGAGCGAGTGGTCCATGCAGCCGGAGGCCGCGTTCATAGAGGCCGGGTTCTTTCTTTGCATCGCGCTTTTACCCGTAGGGTACCGCCTGCTGAGAGGCAGAAAGCCGTTCTCTCCGGCCTCGCTCGCGGTCTGCGTTATTTTCACCGCCCTCTCCATCGCACAGGCCGCTGGCGCGATTGACTGCGCGTCATTCCTCTCCCGCTGGCTCCTCCTCACCTAACCCGCAGCCTCCGCCCCGTCTCCGACGGCTTCAGCATGGCCGCCTGTTGCTTCCGAACGGTGCAACACCGTGTCCGGTGAGCGCGTCAGTGCTGTTTAGGCGCGGCTACGCTCTCGCGCCGTCTCCGACGGCTTCAGCATGGCCGCCTGTTGTTTCCGAGTAGTGCAACACCCTGTCCACTTAGGGGGCTTGCACAGCCCAGGCGCTGCTACGCTTCGCGCAACGGCGGGCGGTTTGGGAGCTATGCGTTGTTGTGCGTAGTAAGGGGCGTGGCGTGGTTCGTGGCGGGGCGCGGGAAGCTTTTGTGCCTCCGCCGCCGGCGGTTTGGGGCGCTTCGCAAGAAATTGTTTAAAACCGTCGGAGACGGTGGAAATTTGGCGGGGGGCGTGTTATAGTTATAGGTATGGATTATGAAACGTTTTTGATGCGTGAAACAGCGAGCCCGTCAGGGCAGAGTTCGGCCTTCGACAAACGACAAACGACAAAAGAAGTATATGTTCCCGCACTCTAGTTGTCAATAGCTGTTCGATAAAATCTTTTCTTTTTTTACCCTTTCCTTCGGACTGTTTTCCCGCCGTGTCCGGCGCCGCGCACGGTAATCCTTCTATAGAAGAAACCGGTTTTTCCCCTCCCAAGGCCGCCG
>JAITHR010000052.1 GCA_031279895.1 Spirochaetaceae bacterium | reverse complement strand
CCACGACGGGGAGACGTGTCTCTAACTCTCTATGAATAAAAGACTTACCGCAGCCTTCGAACCGCGCCGCGCCCCTAAGCGGGCGGGGACAGACCAGATGCCTCCGGCGGCTGGGGGGTCATAGACCCCCCAAACCCCCAACTGCGGCTTCCAGCGCCGCGCCTCAAACCACGACTAGCCGCCGCTTACAACGCACGACAACGCACGGCTCCCAAACCGTCGGAGGCTGCGCGAAGCGTAGCCGCGCCTGGTTAGTATTAAGCCCGCTCACTGGACAAGGTGTTGCACCGTTTGGAAACAACAGGCGGCCATGCTAGAACAGCCGGAGGCTGGCGCGAGAGCGTAGCCGCGCCTTAACAGCAGTCAGCCCGCTCAACGGACAGGGTGTTGCACCATTCGGAAACAACAGGCGGCCATGTTTGAAACCGTCGGAGACGGCGGAGGCTGCGGAGACGGCCCCGCGCCGGAGCAGGCAAAGACTGCTTTGAGGCGCGGGGCGGGACGTTTGTGGAGGCGGGTTAGAACTTGAGGGCCAGGCCGAGCGCCGCGTAGTGGGGAGAATACCCCCCTAACTCAAGGAAGGCGCCGATGACCGGCGTGAAATAGTAGCGGGCGCCGATGTGGGTGCCGAACATAAACCAGTTAAACCCGCTTACATTATTATCATAGCTATCTCCCTTTGATCCGTCAGACTTTTTATAGTACCCATCATAAATCATAATATCTACACCAAGAGTAGTGGTAACATAGGTATCAAGGTTCTTGACCCCCCAGTTGAAATGGTAGGCTATGCGGAACCCCACCGGAATATGAAACCAGTCTTGTATATATGTAGTATTATACCCATAAGTAGGATACCAAGATTTTCCTTCCCAATGGGACCAGGCGAAGCCCACCAGCCCGCCGAGACTGAACGGCAGCCCCCCGATCGGGAGGGCGTATTCAAAGGTGAATAGAAGAGGGGGAATAATAATCGAGTGATTACTTCCCAGACCGAACCCAACCCCTATATCAAGGAGCCAGTTTCCCGCGCTAATCGGCTCCGGGTATTTGAGCAGGTAGCTGGCATCCCAGGCTGAAAGCGATACATTTGCGAGGCAGAACATAACCGCCGCGCACCCGAACATTTTTCTCATTTTTCCCGTTTCTTTCATTTCTTTCATTTCTTTCATTTTTCCCATTTCTTCCATAGGAAATTCCTCCAAAGTGTGAATTATTTTAATCATACTCTATCGGCGCGGGCTAATCAACCGGCGCGGGGCCGCCTAGAGAAGGGTGATGCTGAAAACCGACGGTATGGCGCGGATGCTCTTCATGATTTTCCGCACGTCCCCGGGGTGGGACACCTGTATCGTGAAAAATCCGGTCTTCCGCCCGTGGGCGGTCTGCTCAAGGCGCCCGTCAACAAGATGCCCCTGATGGTTTTTCACGGCCCCCTCGATTTCGGAGAAAATGTCCGCCTGCGCCTCATACTCCGCCCGGAAGCGCCGCACCGCCTTCGCGTCCTGCCACTCCCACTCGCACTCGATACGCCGCTCCGCGAAATCCGCGATGCCCGCCAGGTTGCGGCAGTTCCTCCTGTGGATGATGATGCCCTTGCCGCGGGACACGTAGCCGATGATAGAGTCCCCGGTAATCGGGCGGCAGCAGCGGGCGAAGCGTATCATAAGGTTCTCCTCGTCCTCCACCCTGACCTGCAAAACCCCCGCGTCGTCCGGCGCCGGCATGACCCACTCAAGGGGCCTCTCCCTGCGTCCCGCGACCCTTGCGTCGTGCGGCTCCTCCCTGGTATCCGGCTCCCGCGGCGGCGCGGCATCCTTTTTCTTGGCCACCACGTTTTTCTCGATAATCACCGCGTCGTACTGCTGGAGCCACGACCGGATGCGGCTGCGGGCTTTCGCGGTCTTCGCGATGCCCAGCCAGTTAAGGTGCGGGCGGGCGTTGGGGGACGTGAGGATTTCCACAACCTGCGTGGTTTGCAGCTCCGCGCTCAGGGGGATAATCGCGCCGTCCGCCTTGGCCGCGGCGCACCGGTCCCCGATTGCCGAATGAATGGCGTAGGCAAAGTCAATGGCCGTAGCTCCGGCGGGAAGCTCGATAACCGCGCCTTTGGGCGTAAACACGTAGATAGAGTCCCGAAGGATCTCCCGCTTTATGTCCGCGAGAAACGCCTCTGACCCCGCGTTCCCGCTCTCGTTCCATTCCCGCAGGCGGCTTACGATAGCTATATCCAGGGGGCGCACGATGTCCCGCGCCGCGCCGTTCTTGTAGAGCCAGTGGCTTGCCACCCCGTACTCGGCGACGTGGTGCATCTCCCGCGTCCGTATCTGTACCTCCAGAGGCTCCCCGCCTTCGGCCATGACGGTGGTATGCAGGCTTTGGTACCCGTTGGCCTTGGGCATTGCGATATAATCCTTGAACCGGCCAGCCAGGGGCTTCCAGAGGCGGTGTACCATGCCGAGGAGGTTATAGCACGTTTCCACGGTGTCGCAGAAAAGCCGTATGCCGAACAGGTCGAACACCTCCTCTTCGGCCTTGCCGCGCTTCCGCATCTTCTCGTAAATCGAATAGAAGTGCTTTGCGCGGCTCGACACCTCAATCGCTATGCCCAGGGACGCGGCTTCGGCCTCGATTTTCTCCCGTACCGAGTGCAGAAACGCGGCGCGGGCGTCCCGCTTCTTGGCCACGATTTGTTTTATCTGCTGGTAGGCTTTCGGATTGACCGCTTTGAGCGCCAGATCCTCCAGTTCCGCCTTTATCCACGAGATACCCAGCCGGTCCGCAAGGGGCGCGTAGATTTCGAGGCAGTCCCGGGCCATGAGTTTCCGCGCTTCTTTCGAGGGTGGTGTCGCGGCGGCGTCCGCGGTGAGGGGATCGGGAGGGGCTGACGCGGCGCGGAGGCCGGAGAGCACGCAGGCGAGTTTAATAAAGATGACCCGTATATCCTTTGCCATGGCGAACAGCATTTTGCGGATTTTCTCCGCATCCGCCGGCGCCGCGCCGTGCGCCGGAATATCTTCGAGCCGCGCCACGCCCTCTACCAAAAGGCCGATGGTTCCGCCGAAAGAGTCCTCCGCCGCCGCAGCCTCCGCCGTCTCCGACGGCTCCAGCATGGCCGCCTGTTGTTTCTTAATGGTGCAACACCCTGTCCGCTTAGGGGGCTGGCACAGCTCAGGCGCGGCTACGCTCTCGCGCAACGGCGGGCGGTTTGCAAGCGCCGCGTTTTTGTGCGCCGCCGCAGCCTCCGCCGTCTCCGGCTGTTCTAGCATGGCCGCCTGTTGTTTCTTAATGGTGCAACACCCTGTCCGCTTAGCGGACTGGCATAGCTCAGGCGCGGCTACGCTCTCGCGCAACGGCAGGCAGTTTGCAAGCGCCGCGTTTTTGTGCGCCGCCGCAGCCTCCGCCGTCTCCGACGGTTTCAGCATGGCCGCCTGTTGTTTCAGAGTGGTGCAACACCCTGTCCGCTTAGGGGACTGGCATAGCTCAGGCGCGGCTACGCTCTCGCGCAACGGCGGGCGGTTTGCAAGCGCCGCGTTTTTGTGCGCCGCAGCCTCCGCAACCTCCGACGGCTTCAAAAGCTTTCCGCCCGCGTGGGGCGGGGTGTCGCAACTGACAAGGATAGCCGCCACCACCGTATCCGCGTCAAGATTAAGGTCAACGAGTATGCCGGCTGCATCATATGCCCGCCCCGTAGCGCCCGCGGCCAGCGCGAGGGCCTTCACGATGGTGTCCCGGTCCCGCTTTGCATAGCCCCCGATTTTTGCGATAAACGCCGTCTTATCCATAACTCCAGCCTCCACAGCCTCCGCCGCAGCCTCCGGCTGTTTTATAAGCTTCACGCCACGCGCCCCGAACCACGACCAGCCCCTTACAACGCACAACTCCCGAACCGCCGGAGGCTGCGCGAAGCGTACTACGCAGCCTCCATAAGCGTCCCGAATCGCGCCTGTACGCGGTCTTTGCGTACTTACAGGCGCTTCACGGGACGCTGTTTGAAACAGCCGGAGGCTGCCGCCGTCTCCGACGGTTCTATAAGCGTCCCGAATCGCGCCTGCCCATTACCACGCACAACAACGCACCGCTTGCAAACCGTCAGCCGTTTCGCGACGCGTAGCCGCGCCGGAGAAGCAGCC
>JAITHR010000037.1 GCA_031279895.1 Spirochaetaceae bacterium | reverse complement strand
AAATATTGTTCATCAATATAATCTATTCCGTCAACAATAAAATGTATTATTTTTTGTAAAAATTTAAAATCATCGTTTTCTTCATAATAGTTGTATATTTTTTCAACGTTTCTTTTTATATTCTTTGAATACTCCATTTCATGCCTCTAAAAATTAATATAAAGCTATATTACCTTATTTTTTAATTTATGTAAATATTTTCTCAAAAAATTGTTATATTTTTACAACCAATTTAGCCCGTATTTCGCCTAACGTTCCGTCTTTATCTTTAATTAAGCCGTGATCTTTAAGGGGTGTTTTTACATTGGTTCTTATATCATTACAATTTACGATTTCAAACTGCTCGGGGTTGTACTTGTCGAGAAAAGTTATGGGGACGCCCATCACCCCGTCGTAGTCCTTGGGGATGTCCTTGACCTTACTTACCTCAATCGCGTCGTAGTTGTCGTAACGCGGGTATTCCTCCGGCGTGTAGCGCTTATACAGGATTATCTTCTCGCGGCGCTTCGGGTAATCAAGGTTCGTGAACCAGCGGATACCCTTTTTCACATATTTTTTACCGTCATGGCCAACCGTAACGTCTTTCGCATCAGACGGATAAGCGTCCGGCACGCCGAATTCGCGTTCCCCGGAATGGATACTCGGTCCCAGCCACATTTTATTCTCTTTAATCAGCTTAAATATCTCTTTATAGGTAATCGCGTTTTTATTCCCCACTATGATAAAACGCTTCCCGTAGTCCGCCAGTTGCGCCACGTACTCCCGAAACTCACTGAAAGGCGGGTTGGTAGCGACAATATCCGCCTGTTTCAATAACGCGATACACTCTTCGGAGCGGAAATCCCCGTCCCCCTTCAAAAGGGGCCATTCGTTCTGCCTGATGAACACGTCGTAGTCCGTAATCACGTCATCGGCGCGCCCCGCGCCGTCGTAGTCGCAATACACCGCCCGCTCGTCACTGTTTTGGGTGAAAAAATCCGGCTGGGCGTTCTTATAGCAGGTGCTGATAAGCCGTTTCAGGCCGAGGCCGCAGAACCCCGTGAAGAAATACCGGAAAAAGTTGCTTACCCGCGGGTCGTCGCAGTTGCAAAGGACGGTTTTCCCGTGAAAATGGGAGGTATAATGGCCCAGTTCCTTTTCAATATCAGTGAGCCGGGTATAAAATTCGTTATTTTTCGCTTTCTTGGCGCGGTGGAAGTCTTTATTTTTCATCCCGCCTCCGCCGTTCTGCCCCGGAACCCCGCACCCGCAGAGCGCGGGCTTGCACCCGCAACACAAAGGGGCTCCCCTCCGACACAAAGGGGCTCCCCTACAACACGCAGGGGCTCCCCCGCGTGTTGCGGGTGCAAGCCCGCGCTTTGGCGGGAAGTCTCCCTGTTTCGGCGGGCGGGAATTCCGTCACGGTCTTACGGAATTCTGTCACGGAATGACGGAGTTCCAAGGCGGAATTCCCTGTCTCCAAAGCGCGGAGTTGTGTCGTCAAAGGCGGGCGGCGTGGCACTAAGGCGGGGCGGCGTGGTGCTGAAGCGGGGAGCTGTGGTGCCGAAGCGCGGCGGCGTGGTGCCGAAGTGCGGAGTTGTGTCGTCAAAGCGCGACCGGTTGCGCGAAGCGTAGCCGCGCCTTAGCAGCAGCCGGTAATGTAACCGGACACGGTGTTGCACCAATTTGAAACAACAAGCGGCCATGTTTAAAACCGCCGGAGGCTGCGCGAAGCGTAGCCGCGCCTGGGCTGTGCAAACCTCCTCACCGGACAAGGTGTTGCACTACTCTGAAGCAACAGGCGGCCATGCTGGAACAGCCGGAGGCTGGGCGGCCATGCTGTGCCACCCGCCGCCGGCGGGCGGGTAGGCGGGTGGGGGGGTGGTGGTGTATACTGGGGGCATGGGTAAAGACAGTGAATATCGGGACAGGGCCGCCGAATATATGGCGGACATTAAAGAGCGCTTCGGTTTACGCGCTTTCCGCACGGGGCAGGAACAGGTCATCCGCGCCATTCTCGACGGGAGGGACGTGGCGGCGGTCATGCCCACAGGCGCGGGCAAATCCCTCTGCTACCAGGGGCCGGCACTCGTGCGCCCGGGGCTTACTCTGGTCGTCTCCCCGCTCATCTCCCTTATGCAGAACCAGGTACACGCCCTTGCGGACGCCGGAATCCCCGCCGCGTTTCTTAACAGCACCCTCTCCCCGTCGGAGTGCGGGCGGGTCATGCAAGGCGCGTCCCGCGGGGATTTCAAAATACTCTACGTCGCGCCGGAACGTCTCTGGCGGGACGAGATCCGCGCCCTTCCCGTCACCATGGCGGTCATTGACGAGGCGCACTGCATCTCCCAGTGGGGACACGACTTCCGCCCCAGCTACCTCACCATCGCCCGTTTCATACAGAGCCTTGCGGAACGCCCTCTTATCGCCGCGTTTACCGCCACGGCCACGGTGCGCGTGCGGGACGACATCATAGGCAGCCTGGCCCTGCGCGACCCCTTCGTGCTGGTAACCGGCTTTAATCGGGAGAACCTCTACTTCGCGGTACGGCACACGGCGCGTAAAGAGGCGGACCTTACGGCGTACCTCAAAGAACACGCGGGCAAAAGCGGCATCATCTATTGCGCCACCCGCAAAACCGTGGAGGACCTCGCCGTGTTCCTCCGCGAACAGGGCCTGCCCGCCACCCGCTACCACGCGGGCCTTTCGGATGCGGAGCGGCATGACAACCAGGAAGCCTTCATCAAAGACCGAGCCCCCCTTATGGTGGCCACCAACGCCTTCGGCATGGGCATCGACAAGCCGAACGTCGCTTTCGTGGTCCATTACAGTATGCCGAAGAACATCGAGAGCTACTATCAGGAGGCGGGACGGGCCGGGCGGGACGGGGCGCCGGCTGACTGCCTCCTCCTCTACAGCCCCCGCGATATGCACGTAAACCGGTATCTCATCCGCACCCCCGCGCACGACGGCGCGGCGCCGCCTGCGGAGGTGGTGCAGTACCATCTTTCTCTTCTTGAAGAGATGAACCGCTACGCCGAATCCCGCGAATGTCTCCGCGCCCGGATACTCCGGTATTTCGGGGAGGAGGGCACCGGGAACTGCGGGCATTGCTCGAACTGTTGCGGCGCCCCGCTGTCAGACGGGGAGACGGTGGAGACGGAAGCGCGGGAAGAGCTGGGGGAGGAAGACATCACCGTCGCGGCGCAGAAGATCGTCTCCTGCGTGTACCGTATCGAGCGGCTCAACAGGCACTTCGGGTACCGGGCGGTTATGAACACGCTGCGCGGCAGGCGGAGCCGGATCGTGCGGGACGCGGGGCTTGACCGCCTCAGCACCTACGGGATCATGCGGGATACGGAGCCGCGCCGGATGCGGGTTATCATCGACTATCTGGTTACTCACGGGTACCTCGCGCTTTCCGGTGAGGAATACCCGGTGCTTCGCCTTACGCCGCGCTCCGACGAGGTTATTCTGGAACGGAAGCCCCTTGCCATGCCGTTTTCCGAGGAGGCGGAGCGCGTGCGGGGAAAGCGGGCAAGGGTGCGGGGAAAAGAGAGGGCAAGCGGGGAGGTAAAAGCGGATGCCGCGTTTGACCCGCTTCTTTTCAACGAGCTTAAGAAGGTGCGGTTCGCCGCGGCGCTGGAAGCGGGTATTCCCGTATGCTACGTGTTTTCCGACGCCACGCTCTTGGATATGTGCGTGAAGAAGCCCCTGACCCTTGCGGCGTTTGCGCGGGTTTTCGGCGTGGGCGCGGTGAAGCTTCAGAGGTACGGCGACTTATTCATCAAAGCCATCTCCTCCGCCGGCGGCGGAGATGGCTAAGCTGCCTCCGACGGCAGCCTCCGGCTGTTTCATAAGCGTCATACGGAGCGGCTCAAAGCGGTCGTTGACTGCTTACAGGCGGCCATGCTGAAACCGTCGGAGACGGGCCGGCGTTTGAAGGCTACCCGCCGGCGTTTGAACTCTAAACGCTGGCGTTTGGACTCTAAACGCCGGCGTTTGGACTCTACCCGCCGGCGTTTGGACTCTAAACGCTGGCGTTTGGACTCTAAACGCTGGCGTTTGAAGGCTACCCGCCGGCGCCGTCTCCGACGGTTCTATAAGCGTCCTGATACCGCGGCAAAGCGGTCGTTGACTGCTTACAGGCGCGGGGCAGGAAGCCTCCGGCTGTTTCATAAGCGTCTTGTGCCGCGCCCCGAACCACGCCGTCTCCGACGGTTTCATAAGCGTCATGCCACACGCCCCGAACAACGACAAGCCCCTTACTACGCACAACAACGCACGGCTCCCAAACAGCCGCCGGCTGCGCGAAGCGTAGCCGCGCCTAAGCAGCAGCCGGCCCGCTCACCGGACAGGGTGTTGCACTACTCGGAAACAACAGGCGGCCATGTTTAAAACAGCCGGAGGCTGGCCGGAGGCTGGTCCCGAACCGCGCTACGCCGCTAAACTATCTCCGCCTGCTTTGCCGCGGTATCAGGACGCTTATGTGCCTCCGCCGCTGGCGGAGGTGATGAGGGCGGCGCGGACCGGCGCGCCGTCGCTCCCTTTTATCTTGAGGGGAAACGCGACTACGAGGTAGTCCCCGTCAGCCACGCCGTCAAGAATAACGTTTTCCACTACCGCGATTTTCGCCTGAAACAGTGTTTGGTGGATTATCGTCTCGTTGTCCGGCGGCGCGACGCTCCACGCATCGGTGATAACGGTCTTTATCCCGCGCTCCACAAGGTAATCAACCGCCTCTTTTGAAAAATAACTGCGCCCCCCGCCGTGAACAACCACCCGCTCCGCCGAGTCGAGCCTGCCAAGGAGACACTCCCGCGTGATAAGCGTGTCAGACGGAACCGTTACCACCCGCGCCGGGCCGTAAAAGTAATCAAGCGGTAGCCGGTCTATGGTATCCGCCTCCGGGCCCGGGAGAAAATGGGAAAACGCATCCGCATGGGTACCGAGATGGCTTGTAAACACAAATTTACTGACGCTGTACGGGTCTCCCTTATTCACGTCCGAGAGCCGCTCCACCGACGGGACCGGCGTACCCGGATAGAGCGGCGCTTCCTGCACCACTCTGGTAATGTCTATAACGGTCATAGGAACTCCTTTTTCGCGGAACTTCAAGCGAGCGCCGCGGTGTTAGGTTTTTGTTTTACCGGAACTATACCTGCCGGCGTTTTGTTTGTCTATCCCGCGCATTGTCTTTACGCGCAAACCGTGCTACCGTACCGGTATGTTCCGGCGCGGTTCCCCCCTGTTTTTTGTGTGTTTTATAGCGCTTTCCCTGTTTCCGCCTGCTATTCCCGCGGCGCCGGAAAAGCCCGACTCGGAGTCCGCGCTCCTTCACGCGGTAGCCCGCGCTTTGGAGGAACAGGGCGTCCCCTTTGAAGAGCGCCCCCTGTTCGCGGAATTCGGCGGCTTCGGCTCCTCAATCCACGTGCGCATCCCCGCGGCGCCGAACTCGGAAAACCGCGCCGGCGAGCGGGCGCTCGTTCTGGCGGTCCCCCTTTCCGGCGCCGAAGAAAAAGACGCGGCGCCTTCCGGCGGCCTTGCGCGGCGCCTCCCGTTCGGCGTTGAGACCGCGCTGGCCTTTATCCGCTCCGCCGCGGACTCTTCTTTCCCCCAGCCTGTTACCCTGGCGTTTCTGGGAAACGAGACGTCCCGCCTCCCGAAAGACAGCAGGGATCCCAACTTCCGCCTGGGGCTGGAAGACCTCTATACCACCCTCGAAGATCCTGAAAACACGGTGCTTTTGTATATGGATATTGCCGCGCCGCCCCAAAGGGTCATTATCCATCACGGTGCCGGGCGGATGATAAGCTCCCGCGCCGCGCTGGAGACGCTGTGCCGGCTTTGGGACGCTGCCCCCGTGCCTGCGGATCTGGCGGTGCGCTTTAACGAGCTGTATAAACTGGGTCTGGTAAGCGGCCCGGATAGTATACGCTCCGCCCACGCCCGCCTGATAGACGCGCTGTACCTCGCCGGGGAGACCGCACGGTCCGGGGACGCCGCGGTCGCGCCTGCGGACCTGGCCCGCTCCCTCATTGATTACGCCGGCGCCCTTGGCGGTGCAGCCGGCAGCCTCGACCGCCACTTTCTCATCGCGTCTTTCGGGAGAAAGGTTTTCTTTGTGCCGGAGTCGGTAACGGTCATGGTGTTTCTGGGGATAACGGGGCTCTTTTTCATGGGCGTTCTCACCTACTTTACGCTGTACCGGAAGAGAGCCGTCGTACTGTGGCGGATGTTCCTGGGTTATGCGTGGGTATTCCCGCTTTTTATCCTCGCCTTAACCGTGTCCCTCGAACTTGCGGGCTTCACGGTGGCCGCTGCGGGACGGCTTTTGGGATACGGCGCGGCCCGCAGCGACGCGGGGCTGGCGTTTCTTAAAATAATCATCGCCCTCCCGTTATTTTCCGCGCTCTTTTCCCTTGGCGCGTCCTTCAAAATACCGCAAAAGGCGGGTTTTTACGGCAACAGCGCGGTCGTGCTGGTAATCGCCGGCGTACTTATCGCGGCGGTTCTGGACATCTCCTTTACCCCGCTCTTCCTCTGGGCGCTCCTCTGCGCCGCGTCAGGCGCGGCTTTCAAAAAGCCCCTCATGGTATATGCGTGTGTGGCGTGTGCCGCAATATCCGCGCTAGGCCCCCTTGAGAACATCCTGCAAAGCGGCGGTTCCCCTTCGGCTGCCGGACGGTTTACGGAGATACTGCTTTCCCAAGGCGTGCTAACCTCCCTCTACATAGCGGTTATCATCCTGCCGTTCATGCTCCTCCTTGAAAGGGGCGCCGCGCTGCGGGAGCGGAACCAAAACGCGCCGTCTCCGATGCGCCGTTTCGCGCCGATTATCGCGTGTTTTGCCGCGGGCCTTGGGGCGCTCTGTTTCTATACGCTGTACCGCTCCAAAAACCAGCCCCCTGCGCCGGTGCGCCGGACCATAGAAGACGAGCGCGGTATGCTTGCAATAACCGTCAGGGAGCGGGTGTTTCTTGAAAGGCGGAGTGTTACGGTGACCGTCAGCGCACAGGGGGACCCGCTCCGTTTCAACCTGCGCCTTACCTGCGCGGACCAAACCCTGCCGGTGATTTACGCGGCTCCCATGCCGTACCGTGCGGACAATGACTGGAAATCCATCGTGTTTCAGGCGGGCGAGGGGCCGCCTAACCCGTTTGTTACGGAGATTATCCTTCCGTTGGATTTTACCGGTTCCTTGGAGGCCGAGGCGCTCTATACCGTGTGGGACCCTATCGTTGACCCGCTCCCCCCGCCGGAAACCGATGATTACATCCTGCGCGTAACCCAATCCGCCCCCATCCGCCCCGCCCAGCCTCCCCCGTCTCCGCAGCCTCCGGCTGTTTCAAACAGGGCCGCCTGTTGCTTCGTAATGGTGCAACACCGTGTCCGGTAAGCGGGCTGGCACAGCCCAGGCGCGGCCCGTCTCCGACGGCTTCAGCACTGTTGTTTCCGAGTGGTGCAACACCGTGTCCAGTGAGCGGGGCTGGCTGCTGCTTAGGCGCGGCTACGCTTCGCGCAGCCTCCGACGGTTCGGGAGCCGTGCGTTGTTGTGCGCGGTAAGGGGCGGCGCGTGGTTCGCGGCGCTCCGCAAGACGCTTATGGAACCGCCGGAGGGTGGCATATAACGTCGTGATACCGCGGCAAAGCGGACAAAGACCGCTTACAGGCGCTAAGCGGGAAGCCGTTTAAAACAGCCGGAGGCTGCGCCCTCCCGTATGCCTTTCACTGTAGCAATGATTTTCGCCATGATTCCCAAACAGAGCGAAAACTATCTCGCCTAACCCACGCAGCATCCTTGTAACTGAGAGCCAATTTCGCTCCATTTGCATAGTCATCCTCGTAAAAGAAGTCCGTATAGATCTTACCTTCCCACTGATATTTGTAGATAAGCATGAGTCCGAATTTGGGCCAAGGCCAGCTCTGGCGGCTGCTTTCAACCATAAGATACCAATTAAACCGGCCGGTACTTTTTGATAACGAGTATATGTCCATCGTGTCTGTCCATGATGACAATCCCAGAAACAGCCGGCCGTAAGGCCCGTCTTGGTAAAAGGAGCTGTTTTCCGCGGCCACATCGAAAAACATCCGGTATCCGGCCTCCGCGATAACGGATACTTTAGTCGGAACTTTGAGTAATTGAAAATCCGCCGACTGGAAGCCGATTCTGCCGCCGTATACCGTATACTTCGCGTCAAGAGAGTTGTACCAGTCGCTGCCGGTAATTGCGGCAAGGCCGATGCGGGCATTCCCCACAGGTATATCCCTGAACAGCGCCCGCGCCTGATAGGACGGCCTGAACCCGTCCGCGTCGCTTCCCAAGGTGAGATAGGCGTCAAACAGCGAGAACACGCTTCCCAGTAACGGAATATTTTTCGCGGTAACAACCGGCATGACGCTCCACAACAAACCGTGTGTTTTGTGCCCGTAATCGCTCATTACAGGCTGAAGGCCGCTGCCGCTCTCTTCCCAATTCTTATAGGCCGCGTTATAGGCGTTCCTGTCAGCGTGGCTGTCGTATCCGTATGCCGCGTATCCGTAGAGCGACACGTAATCGGTTATGATATGCAGGCCGCTTCCCGCAAAAAGACCCGTATTACTAGAAGCTTTTACCGTATCACTTATGGTAAGCACCGACCCGCCGTATAAAGGGATTTCGAACCTAAACAGCGTCCAGTTTGGCAGTTGCAGCTTGATCGCCGCCGCCACGTTGACCTGCGATGATCCGGTATCGTCCTGCCCTTTCTCATGCACCTTAAATTCATGGGTGTTAAAACCAATATCAAGATAATCAAAGTTGGCGCGCCGGCTCGAATCCAAGGTCTGCGTAAAATAACTACTCAGAAGCGGGCTGGCCGACGGCACGGTTAGATCGGTAATATTAAAGGTATTCCATTCCGCCGCCGTTTGCGCCGGAGCTTTGGTGATACAGGCAAGAAACAGAACGCTGGAAAAAACACGTCCAGCACGTTTAATGAGATAGCGCATAATAATCATCCTTTTTTATAGAAAATTTTAGGTAAATAAGCTTCCCGCCGTCTCCGCCCGCCAGCGGGTTTTAAACAGCGTCCCGCGCCGCGCCTTTCAGCCGGTCAGTCCGCTTAACCGCGCCTCTCAGCAGTCAACGACCACTTTGCCGCGCTCCGCAAGACGCTTATGTGCCACCCGCCGCCGGCGGGCCGCTTTGAGCCGCTTCGCAAGACGCTTATGGAACCGTCGGAGACGGGCCCGCTCCCGCGGGGTTGTCGGCGCGGGGGACGATGATTGCCGCGATGGGCCCCCAGGGGCCGGCCTCGTTCCGCGAGTTCACGAAACGGGCGGAGAAGTACGCGGTCATGCCGCCGTCCTCCGGGTCAAAGGACACCGGCTCCCGCGCGCGGGTCGTGTCGAGCAGCTTGTCGAGCTCCTCACCGGAAACCGGCGGCTTCATAAGGTAATGCTTCGGCCCGGCGGCCTGTTCCAGGGTGGCGCCGCCGTGGGGCATGATCCGCCTCCCGATTTCAATGCGGCAGTCGTCGTCCACTTCCGGGTCCCCGGGCATGACGGACAACTCGATCATCACCGTGTCGAACCCCTGATAGTGGAGCACGGTCAGCACGTGGCTCTTAGGCTTCACCGCGGGCGTGGGCTTCGTGTCTTTGGGCACGAGCCCCAGGGAAACGAAATCCTCGTCAATAAGAGGCGGCTTTTTGAAGTAGCGGTCTTTCATGTACCGCATGGCCGCCTCCAGTTTCGCGAACGCGGCCTCGACCCTTGCGGTCAACACCGGTGTCCGTATGGCCGG
>JAITHR010000027.1 GCA_031279895.1 Spirochaetaceae bacterium | reverse complement strand
GGTTTCGAGCGCGGTTTCCATCATGCGGGTAAAGGCGGTCTGCCGTTCCTCCGCGCCGGTTGTTTCATGGGTTACGAGGCTGTCGGAAATGGTAAGGAGCGCCAGAGCCTCACGCCGGTATTTATTGGCCAGCGTGTAGAGTTCGGCGGTTTCCATTTCAACCGCAAGACACCCGAATCCCGCCCAAATCTTCCATTCTTCCGGCTGTTCGCTGTAAAACATATCTGACGAGACCACTGTTCCCGCCTTCGGCTCCCAGCCCTTGGCCGCGGCGATTTCAAAGGCGGTCTTGAGAAGCCCGAAAGACGCTGCCGGCGCGAATGACCGGCCTTGCAAGCGGAGGCGGTTGGCGCCGGAGTCCGTGCTGGCCGCGGTTGCCATAACCAAATCCCGCAGCAGCACATCCTTTTGGATGGAGCCCGCGGTGCCGATACGGATAGCCCGCCGCACCCCGTACTCTCTGAACAGCTCGTTTACATAGATCGAGATCGACGGGATACCCATGCCGGTCCCTTGCACCGAGACCCGTTTTCCCTTATAGAGGCCCGTAAACCCCAGCATATT
Source organism: Spirochaetaceae bacterium (assembly GCA_031279895.1). GTDB lineage: Bacteria > Spirochaetota > Spirochaetia > Treponematales > Breznakiellaceae > JAITHW01. The sequence goes on along the minus strand of JAITHR010000027.1, from coordinate 3,078 downwards.
CCGAATGGCGGTATACTGAACCGGCTTTTCAAGAAAGGTTTCCGCGATGAACCGTGCGCGAAGCGGGTCCCCGGGCAGCAGAACCGCTTCGGCAATGTCCCCGGGCGCGGCTCCGATATGAATTGACATATTTTCTCCTTGGGCGCTTCCGCGCCCTCACCGAAAGTATAACCCACAGCCTCCGGCTGTTTCAAACAGCGTCCCGCGGAGCGCCCCTCAGCAGTCAACACCCGCTTACAGAAGCGGCGCATGAAGCCGCTACCGTGGGGTTTGGGGAGGCTGGCCTCCCCAACCGCCGGAGGCAGGTAAACGGACGGTCGCGGTTCGGAGGCGGCGCGGGACGCTTATGTGCCTACTTTGAACTTCTCCACTTCGGCCACCAGTACGTCGATGTTTTCCTTGTTCTCCCCGCTTATCGCGTTCACCTGGGTAACGGACCCGTGGATCCTGTCCATATAGTCAACCACCTCGTCCCGCTCTTTGGCAATACGCACGGTTACTTCGCTTAAACCGCGACTCTCGTCAATGATATTCGTGCTGTTCTCCAGCATCGCGGCGGTCCCGTCCTTTACCGTGCCGGTGCTCTCCTTAAGCGCCGCCATAACGTCAACAATCTCCCTCCCCCGCAAACTCTGCTCCTCCATGGCCCCGCGGATGGTCTCTGACTGGTCGGAGACGGTCTTCACCCCGGCGTCAATCGAATCGAAATTATCCAGCACCCCCTTGGCGGAGCGGGTAATCTTGTCAATCGAGTCCTTTATGCGCGTCAGCGCCGCGGCAATGGTCTTGGACTGCTCCCCGGAAGACTCCGCGAGCTTGCGTATCTCGTCCGCCACCACCGCGAACCCCTTGCCCGCCTCGCCCGCGTGCGCGGCCTCGATAGCCGCGTTCATGGAAAGAAGGTTCGTCTGGCTCGCGATATTCTCCATAACCGCGTTTATCTCAAGAAGCCCCGCTGACTGGCGGGCTATCTCCTGAATATCCGCGGACATCTCCTCAAGGTCCGCCTTGCCCACCTCGGAGGCCAGCGTAAGTTCCGTAAGGCTGGCGGTGTTCCGGTTAAGCGTCTCGGTAACGGCCCGGATATTCCCGATAATCCCCTCGATAGCCGCGGCGGACTCCGTTACCCTGCGCTTCTGGGAATCCACCTGGCCGTTAAGCGTGTCTATCATCGCGACGATCTCTTCCATGGTGGAAAGCGTCTTGGCCACGCCGCCGGCCTGCTGGGTCGCGCCGGTCTTGATATTATGGATGGAAGCGGAAATGCGCTCCACCGCCTGGGTCGTCTTACTCATGGCCTCCGCAAGGTGGCCCCCGATGCCGGAGAGCGCGTGGGCGCGGTGCTTGATGACAACCACCATATCCCTGATTTTCTCAAGGGTGCGGTTGAAGTAGTGGGTGAGCTGCCCGATTTCGTCGTTCGACTCGATGGCGATATGGGCCGTAAGGTCCCCGGCGCCTTCGGAGAGCTCCCGAAGCTGGGCCGTTACGCGGGTAATGGGGCGTATTAAGCGCCGTATCATAAGCGCCAGGGCCAGGGCGAAAACGCAAAGCGTGATGCCGGCGCTTATGAGGGCGCTCCTCGTTATCTTGTTCGCGTCTGAAAACACGGCGCTTGCCGGAATGAGGGACACGAGGGTCCAGCCCGTGCGGGAGACCGGCTCCGCGCAGATGAACATGGTGCCGGTCGCGCCGAAAAACGGGCGGTTGCCTAAAATGTTCCCGCGCAGCGCTTCGATACCCTCCTGGGTGAAGAAGTCTTTCTCCATAACGAAAGCGGGGTCCTTGTGGGTTATGTATTTTCCGGAACCGTGGAGGATATAGCTCCGAACCTCGTGCGCCGCGGCAGAGGCGTTGACCATATCGTCAAGCACCCTGATGCTCGTGTCTTCCGCGAGGATAGCCACGGGATTTCCCCCGTCGTCGTACACGGTTTTGGTGAGCGCCACGGTGAGCGTACCGGTTACGACGTCGATATAGGGGTCCGTGAGAACCGCCGTGTCCCCTGCGGCGCGCCCCAGGGTAAACCAGCTCCGGCTCGTGTTGTCATAATCCGGTTTCGGATACCACCCGTCGCCGGAAGCGAAAAACCCCCCGGGCTCGTTCCAGAGCCCCGGGCTGGAGCCGAAAAAGGACAGCACGTTCGGCACCATCTTCGCCATACGCGCCTCGTACTCCACGAGCGCGAGCCGGTGTTCCTCCGAAAGGTGCGCCTCCTGTATGAGCGGAACCGCGTTGGCCGCGGTGAACTCCAGAAGGAGCGCCCGCTCCCGTACCTCCGTTTCCACCTGTTCCCGCAGGCGGCGGGTGGTTTCTATGATAAACGTCTTGGAGGACTCCGCGGCGGTTGCGCGGAATTCGCGGATGAACATAACAGACAGAAGGAATGTTATGCCGAAAGCGCCGGCAATAATGAGTGCCGTAAGCTTTGTAAGAAGAGAATGTTTCACCTTCATAATAAATCCACCTTTTACCGCCGGCGGCGGTTTTAAACAGGGCCGCCTGTTGTTTCCAAGTAGTGCAACACCCTGTCCGCCGGCGGCGCCGGAGGCACAGCATGGCCGCCCGTTGTTTCCAAGTAGTGCAACACCCTGTCCGCCGGCGGCGCCGGAGGCACAGCATGGCCGCCCGTTGTTTCCGAATAGTGCAACACCCTGTCCGCCGGCGGCGCCGGAGGCACAGCATGGCCGCCCGTTGTTTCCGAATAGCGCAACACCTTGTCCGGTTACTTTACTGTTTCCCGTTAAGGCGCGGCTACGCTTGGCGCCGGCTGCGCCGGCTTCATAAGCTTCTCGTGCCGCGCCCCGATCCGCGACTGTCAGCTGACAATCCGACTTTGAGCCACTGAGCGGGAAGCTTATGGAACAGCCGGAGGCTGCGCCGGCTTCCTGCGAAGCGCCTGTAATCTGACAAAGACTGCGTAGAGGCGCGGGGCGGGAAGCCGTTTAAAACAGCCGGAGGCTGCGGCTGTTTCATAATCCTTTTACTAACCTCTTTCTTTATATGCAATACTAAAGCATTTTCCCAACCGCGCCTACAGCCTCCTGCCCGCCGGCGGCGGAGGCACAAAAACGTCTT
>JAITHR010000214.1 GCA_031279895.1 Spirochaetaceae bacterium | reverse complement strand
AACCCCCAGAGGGGCAGCCTGCGGGGGGGTTTGGGGGAACTGGTTCCCCCAAAAACTTTTTAAGAGATGTGGAGGGTCATAGACCCTCCACGCCACCCCTAAAGGCTGCCTGCGTTGCGCCGCTCACGCCGTCGAAGCGCGGTGAGGCGTTGCTTCAGGGTTGTGACTAAAATCGCAAACCCGCTCACCGCGAGAAGCACTTAAAACAGCCTCCGGCTGCGCGGGGGGTGGAACCGGAGTAGGGCTTCGGCGATCTCGGCAAAGCCTTCGCCCCCTTCCTGAGCGGCGATAAACCGCGGCGGGTACTGTATGAGCCCCTGATATTGCCGTATATTGGCAACAGCGCAGGTAAAGGGAAAACGCGCGAACATAGGCTCGTCATTGGGAGAGTCCCCGGCAAAAACCACCTCTTCAAGGGCGCCGCCCCAGCCAAGCTGCCGGGTAAGAAAAAGTTCGGCCATAGACAGTTTGTCATAGGTTCCCATCCAAATATTCACATGAATAGACGAAATCTTTGCCTGCGCGCCCTCTTCCTCGGCAATGGCCTTGGCCCGCAGCGCCGCCTCAAGCGGCAGAACCGGCTCCTCTTCGGCAAAGTCAAGGGCAAGGTCAAAGAGGCGGGAGAACTGATCCTTCGCCGCCCGCAGGCCCGGTATCTCTTGCAGGGACCGTTCCCGTATCCTTTCAAGCGCCGGATGGTTGTTCCGCGCTGCCTGGGGGTGGTACGCGGCGCGTAGTATCCGGGATGACCGGTCCTCCCAGAACGCCAGCGCGCCGTTTTCCCCGACCACCCCGTCAACCGGCCACTCCCGGGCAATAAGGTCGCACCAGCCCGCGGGCCTTCCGGTTACGGGTATCACCGCGAAACCCGCCGCTTTGAGGCGCCACAGCGCCGCGTATGCCTCTGCCGGCAGTTTCCCGCCGGTGGTGAGGGTGCCGTCAATATCCATAAGCACGAAACGCGCGGGCCGCGCCTCTGCTTCGGTCAGGGCATCCAGGGGTTTCACCCGCCGCCCTCCCTAAACACCAGCGCCGTAAAGGTGTAGAGCGCCGCGTCCGGCGCGCTGCAAGACCCGGGCGGGAGGCCGGCTTTGACGCAGATATACGCCAGATACTGATCCAGGTCCCAGCCCTGCTCAACCGGCACCTGCGGGAGCAGGACCCCTGCGCGCCCCTTATAGGTCAGGTACAAGCCGTGAACCCCCACCTGTACGGACCGGGGGTCTTGGCACGGCTCAAGCGGGGAGAGCGCGGAAATTTCTATGCGGCACCGGTCAAATTCTTCAGGGGTAAGCGGCGGGAAGCGGGGGTCCCCGAAGGCCGCTTCGACTGCCATGACCCGCACGGTTTTCGCAAGCCCCGCCTGGGCGGTGATTCTGCCGATACAGCCCCGCAGCTCTTCCCCGATATGCAGGGAGACAAAGGCGCCGCATGGAATAGTAAGGCCCGCGGACAGGGGCGCCCCGCCGTAATCCGGCGTTTTGGACGGAGGCCCTGGGAGTTTTGCGGCGATGCTTGCTCTGGCATACCCCAAGAGCGCCTGCTGTTCATCTTTGGTAATAACAAAATCCATAGGGTTGAGTATATCTCCATCCCGCTCCCTGCGCCACCCCCTCCGCGCCCCGCCGCGCTCCGCAGGCGCAGAGGCTGGCCGCCTTTTGGGGGGGATTAGAAAAAGCGCTCGTAAGGGGAAAAATCAAAGGCATAGGCGCTCGCGTCACCGGTCTTACGGGGCTCTTCCAGAATAAGGTCGTCAAGGCGCCATTGATCGTTCTCAAACGTGAGATAGAGCTCTCCGGCTATCCAGTGCTCCCGCCCTGCAAAGCGCACGAGGAACGAGACGCTTCCGTCCGCCTCCTCCCTGCCGCCGCCTATGCGGAACTGCCGGGGGTTCACCGGCTCAAGCGCCGCGAAAAGGTTTTCTATAAACGCCTCCCCCATAGGAGCCAAGCTCCGGGACGCTGGGTCCCGCGCCAGCGCCCCGTTAAGCACGGCCCGGGCGAACTGGTAGGCTTCCTCCGGCGCCCCGCCCCTGCCCAAAACCCCGATAACCGTGTCCTTGGGATACCGCGGCGCCTCACCGCGCAGGGGAACCCGTATGGCCTCCGGCACGGTTCCGGCCTCAAGGGGCGGCGGCGGCGTGTTGTCTTGGGGCGGCGCGTCTTGGGCGCCTCCTGAAGAAGCCGTTGCAAGGAGCAGGAGAACCGCCGGCAGGGCCCGCTGTTTTTTGTTTTTTTTTCCGGACTGACCGGGCAGTCCGGCGCCGCCGGCCTTTGCCGCCTTTGCCGCTTTATAGAAGTTTGTTTTCATAATTACGCTATAATACCCGGACGGAACCGCGCGGCGCAAGCCTGTTCCCTTGCAATCAGCGCCTTAGAACGTTAAACTGAGAAACAAGGAGATACAGTATGCAGAATATCGTTTTGATCGGCGCCAACCACGCGGGCACCGCAGCGGCGAACACCCTTTTGGATAATTATCCAGATAACAAGCTCGTTATCTTTGACGGCAACGATAACATAAGCTATCTTGGATGCGGCACCGCCCTGTGGATAGGCCGGCAGATAGACAGCCCTGACAGCCTCTTCTATTCGTCCAAAGAGAAACTGGCCGCGAAAAAAGCGGAAGTCCACATGGAAACCAAAGTGGGCAGGATAGATTTCGCGGCGAAAACCGTGTACGCCTCTGATAAGGGCGGCAAGGAGGTTAAAGCCTCCTATGACAAGCTCATCATTGCCACAGGCTCCCTCCCGATTATGCCCAAGATAAAGGGGCTTGAGCTTCCCAACGTGGCGTATGTGAAGCTCTTTCAGGAAGGGCAGAAGATAGACCGGATCCTCAGCGACGGGAACGTGAAGAACGTGGCGGTTGTGGGCGCAGGCTATATCGGGGTGGAGCTTGCTGAAGCCGTGCGCCGGCGGGGGAAGAACGTGCTCCTTTTTGAGGCCGCGGACACGGCGCTTTCCACGTATTACGATGACTGGTTCACCCGCGACATGGACAAGGTGCTGGGGGATAACGGCATTAACCTCCGCTTCGGCGAGCAGGTGCAGGAGATTGCGGGAACCGACAAAGTGCGCGCCATTATCACCAATAAGGGCGAATATCCGGTGGAGCTTGTGATTATGGCCATCGGCTTCCGCCCCAACAGCGCCTTAGGCGCAGGCGAGCTTGAGACGTTTCCCAACGGCGCGTACAAGGTCAACAAGAAGCAGGAAACCAGCAAGAGCGGGGTATACGCTATCGGGGACTGCGCCACGGTGTACAGCAACGTGATTGAGAACAGCGCCTATATCGCGCTTGCCACCAACGCGGTGCGGAGCGGCGTGGTAGCCGGCCATAACGCGGGGGGGACCGCGCTTGAGTCAGCGGGCGTGCAGGGCTCAAACGGCATCTGCATCTTCGGCTACAAGATGGTATCCACGGGCCTTAACCTCAAGGCCGCTGAAAAAGCGGGCTTTACTCCGGTTTACACCCAGTTTGAGGATACCCAAAAGCCCGCGTTCATCAAAGAGGACAACCACAAGGTCAAGATTCGGATTGTGTACGACAAGAACACGCGGCGGGTGTTAGGGGCGCAGATGGCCTCGTATCAGGATATTTCCATGGGGATACACATGTTCTCTCTGGCTATCGAGGAGAAAGTGACCATTGACAAGCTCAAGCTCCTTGATATTTTCTTCCTTCCCCACTTCAACCAGCCGTACAATTATATTACCATGGCGGCGCTTTCGGCGAAGTAGCCTTGCGCCGGGGCGCGGGTCCCCTGCAAAGACTCTAAAAAGCCGCGGAGGGAGGGGCCCTTCGCGGCTTTATCTATTAAACAGCGGTTTTGATTTGATTGGCGTCGCAAGGGGGCAGGCGGCGCGGGAGGCTACTCTTCCCTAATCAGGGCTTCCCGAAAGCCGGCGCCCCCCAGTTTCTCGGCCACGGCCTGCACTTCGTCAGCCTTAATGCCTGAGAGAACCACCCGGTATATTTCGCCGTTCCGTTCATACGCCGGATTGAGTCCCGTGCTTTTCAGCTTGTCAAACACGTCTATCGCGTTCCGTAGCACCTTGTACGCCCCGACCTGGATGCGGTACCGTTTATCGGTTCCCGCCGGCGGGATGCCGGGTCGGATTTCCGCCGGGGACGGGCGCACAGGAGAGACCGCGTAAGGCGGGGTACGGGCGCTTTCAAGGGGAACGGTCGCCTGAGTCGGCACCGCGGTGTCCTGTCTTGACGGGTCGCGCCCCACGGTGGGTGGCGGCAGTATCTGGGCCTGGTTAGGCGCGGGCTGGGTCTGGCCCAAGGGGGACGACTGAGCTGGCGGCGTTGACGGAAGCGCGGACGCACCGGAAGGCTGCGCGCCTGAGACCATCACCCTTTCTATAAGCACCGGCGCGGTTCCGGTGGCAATCATCTCCAGCTGTTTTGCCGCGGCCTCGGAAACGTCGATGAGTCGGGCCGGGTTAAAAGGCCCCCGATCGTTTACCGTAACGATTACCTGTTTGTTATTCTGCAAATTGGTAATCATAAGCATAGTGCCGAACGGAAGGCTCTGGTGCGCGGCGGTGAAGCGGGTGGAATCAAACGCCTCTCCCGACGCGGTGGACCGCCCGTCGAACTCACTGCCATACCACGACGCTATTCCCTCCTGCCGATACTCGGATGCCGGCGGGGTCTGGGCAAAAGACCCTAGAGCGAAACCTAAACCGATTAACATACCTACAATAATTCGTTTCATGTTTAGTGTATCGGCAGAAAGGGTCAAATCTATGACCCCCAGCTGCCTTCCCGCGCCTAACTGCGGCCTTTGTCGTAGGGCTGTCCGGCGGCCCGGGGCGCGTAGTCTTTGCCGCTGAAGACGACCAGCGTAATAAGGGTAATGCAGTACGGCAGGGCGTTGAAAAAGTCTGACGGGATAAACTGGAGCGTCTTGATATTCGTGATGTTTACCGACAACGCGCTCGACGCGCCGAAAAGGAAAGACGCGCCCAAAATGCCCAGAGGAGTCCACCTGCCGAAGGATACCGCGGCCAGCGCGATGAACCCTTTCCCGTTAATCGTGGTTATGGTGTACTGGATGTCCTGGGTCAGTACGATACACGCGCCGGAGAGTCCGGCCAGAACGCCGGAGATGAGCACCGCCGCGTACCGTATCCTGATGACTTTGCCGCCTGCCGAGGCAAGCGCCGCCGGATGTTCGCCGCAGGCCCGGAGCCGTAAGCCCCACGGACGCTTGTAGAGCGCGAAGGACGCGACGCCGAGGATAATCAGCGCGAGCCACGCGGTAGGATAGATGCCCCCCGGACCCGGGAGCATACCCAGTTTGGGGTTCGCCGTGCGGTCGGCGTGAAAGAGAAGCTGGGAGAAGAACACGGTTATCCCGTTGGCAAGGAGGTTTACGCCGGTTCCCGATATAACCTGATCCGCCCGAAGGCTTATCGCGGCAAAGGCGTGGATCAGTGAAAAGAGGCACCCCATAACCGCGCCCATAAAAAGCGCCAGCGGGATGGAGAGACGCACCGAGTCTTCCAAAAGCACGTGCGCCGTGGCCGCGGTCATGGCGCCGATTGCCATAAGTCCCTCAAGGGCGATGTTCACCACGCCGGCGCGCTCGCAAATCATGCCGCCTGTAGCCGCGATGAGAATGGGAGAGACTATCATAAGGGTCGAGGGAAGGAGGTTTAAAAGGGTTTGCGCACTCATATAGCTACCTGTTCCTTTTTTTCGCTTTTTTCGCTCTTTTCCTTGCGCGCCCGCTCTTTCATCTGCCAGTCCATAATAATCCTGACTCCGGCCCGCAGGGAGATAAACACCACCACCAGCCCCATGATGATAGAGGTAATTTCCTTGGGTATTTGGCGGGACTGCATCAAGGGCTGGGCTGATTTGAGCATACCGAAAAGAAGGCCCGCGACGGCTGTTCCCCAGGCGGTGCTGTTTCCCACCAGCGCCACCGCGATGCCGTCAAAGCCGTAGCCGTCCTGCACCGCGAGAACCCGTCCCGCGGAAAAGACTCCGAGAGACACCACCGCGCCGCCAAGTCCGGCAAACCCGCCGGAGATTGCCATAGCCGTAGTAACCTGGGCGTTCACGTTAATGCCCCCGTACCGCGCCGCCTCTTTGTTAAGACCCGTGGCGCGGAGGGAGTAGCCGAGTCGGGTTTTCCCCATGACAATCCAGAAAAAGACGAGCGCCGCGACGGTGAGGTACAGCCCGTAGTTGAGACGGGAGCCGTTGGTAATCGATTCGAGAAAGGGGCTGGAAAGCCGGCTTGTAGGCGGAAAAGGCGGAGTCTGGTAGGTGTTGGCCCCGGGGATACGCATGGTGAAATACCGCGACATATAGTACGCGATGTAGTTCATCATAATCGTGGCCACCACCTCCGACACGTTGAATCGCGCCTTGAGGAACCCGACAAGGCCGCCCCAGACCGCGCCGGCGGCAACGGCGGCAAGCACCGCTAAAGCCCAATGGACGCCCGGCAGGTGGGGCGCGTAAAACGCGAAGAACTGCGCGGTGGTAAGCCCCACGATATACTGCCCCTCGGCGCCGATGTTGAAAAGGCCGGTTCTGGCGGCAAAGGCCATGGAAAGGCCGCAGAGGATAAGCGGCATGGACATGACGATCCATTCGCCGATATACCGCCCGTTAAAGCGGGTAATCCACGCCTCTTTCGCCGCATCCCAGCGGATATACCAGCCGGACACCACTTGGACAAGGGAGAAATACATATCCATCGGGTTTCTGCCCACCGCCAGAATAAGGACGGTTCCGGCGAGAAACCCCAAAAAGACCACCGCCACCGAAACAAGCGCGTCCGATCTCGTGAACGTTTCAAGGATACGCTCCCGCACGGAACGGGCAAACGATTTGTCAGCCATCGGCAATACCTCCCATCAGAGCGCCAATACGCCGCTCGTCCGCGTCCTGCGCGTCAACAAGGCCCACGACCGAGCCTTTGGAAACCGCCGCTATCCGGTCGCAAAGGCTGAGAATCTCTTCCAGCTCAAAAGAAATAAGCAGTACGGCCCTGCCCTTGTCCCGTTCTTCGACAATACGGCGGTGGATATATTCGATAGCCCCCACGTCAAGCCCCCGCGTGGGCTGGGAGACCACCAGGAGGTCCGGCGAAACGTCGATTTCACGGGCGATAATAATTTTTTGCTGATTTCCGCCGGACATGGATTTCGCCGGCGTACCCGGCCCGTTTCCGGCCCGAATGTCGAATTGGGCTATGAGGTCCGCCGCGTGGCCCGCAATGGCGGGGAACTGGAGAAAGCCCCATGCGTTGGAAAACCGGCGGGTGCGGAAGTTCTTGAGAATGAGGTTCTCGTCCACTCTGAAATCCAGCACGAGCCCGTGTTTGTGCCGGTCTTCCGGCACGAGCCCCAGCCCGCTTTCGTTGCGGTTACGGATGCTTTCTCTGGAAATGTCTCTGCCTTTAAGCAGGATGCGGCCCGACTTCACCGGAAGGAGGCCCGATATGGCCGCCGCGAGTTCTGACTGGCCGTTCCCGTCAACGCCGGCAACGCCCACCACCTCTCCGGCGCGTACTTCAAGGGAAAGGTTCCGCACCGCGGGAACGCCTTTCGCTCCTATGACCGTAAGATTTTCCACCCTGAGAACCGCCTCTTTCGGCGCGGCGGGCTTTTTTTCTATACGGAACGTTACCGCCCGTCCGACCATTTTCTCAGCCAGTTCCTGTTCGCTCGCGGCGGCAACCTCAAGGGTAGCGATATATTTCCCCCGCCGCAGCACCGTACAGCGGTCCGCTGCGGCTTTAATCTCTTTAAGCTTGTGGGTAATAAAGACTATGGTTTTCCCTTCGGCCTTAAGCCGCTGGAAAATCGCTAGAAGCTCGTCGATTTCCTGGGGGGTAAGCACTGCGGTCGGTTCGTCAAAGATGAGAATGTCCGCGTCTCTATAGAGGATTTTAAGGATTTCCACCCGCTGCTGCATCCCGACCGTGATATTTTCAATACGAACTTTCGGGTCTACCGCGAGGTTGTAGGCCGCCGAAAGCTCCGCCACCCGTTTATCCGCTCCACTCAGGTCGAGGCTGCCCCATTTGTTTTTCGGTTCAAGGCCCAGCACGATGTTTTCCGTTACCGTAAAATTATGGACGAGCTTGAAGTGCTGATGGACCATGCCTATTTTAAGGGCCGTAGCGTCATTGGGGCTTCGTATCCTGACCTCCTCCCCCCGTATGAAAATGCGGCCCTCGTCCGGCTCGTAAAGCCCGAACAGGATGGACATAAGGGTTGATTTGCCCGCGCCGTTCTCCCCCAAAAGGGCGTGGATTTCGCCCCGGGCGACTTCAAGACGCGCTTTGTCATTGGCGATAACTCCCGGAAAGATTTTTGTAATATCACGCATCTCTATAGCAAGGCCGGCTGCCACAGCGCTCCTCCTTTCATAAGTTCTCCCGATACCTGAAACCGCCGGACGCGCCGCCAGTTTCCGCGCATCTTTTAATTGTCTTTCGCGCTGAGGTTCTGGGGAAAGCCGGGGAGCAGTTTCGCCTGTTCATGGGAAGCGGCCACCTGCACCTCCCCCGCGATAATCCGCCGCTTCGTCTCTTCCACCTTGTCTTTGATGTCTTGGGTCAGGGCGCTGTTACGGGTGGTGTACCCCACGCCGTTCGCCCGCAAATCGAGGGTTATGACCTCCCCTCTGAAGCTGCTGTTCTTGATCGCGTTAAGCCCGTAGAGCATACCGGTCTCAACGAATTTTATCATAGAAGTAAGCACCGCCGATTCGGTGGCGTTGTAGAGCCCCTCGTCATGCTGGTCCGAATCCACGCCGATGGCCCACACGTTTTTTCCTTGCAGCCGGTATTCTTTCACCTGGGCGATGGTGCCGTTCCCGCTCCCGCCGGCTGCCGAGTAGATCGCGTACACCCCTGAGTCGTACCACGTTTTTGCCTGCGTTTTGGCCGACGCCGGATCGCCCCAGTTATTCACGTAGTAATCCACAATCTCCGCGTCCGGTATGACCGAAAGCACCCCCTGGACAAAGCCGACTTCAAACTTGGTGATAACCACCCCCGGCACCCCGCCGATAAAGCCGAACTTGGGGTTGGCAATGCCGTCCGCAAGGGCCTTATGCGCCGCAATCGCGCCGACCAGATAGGACCCTTCGTGTTCGGCGAAGATGACCTCAAGCACGTTCGGGAGGTTCACTTCGTTTATATCGATTATCATGTAGTTCTGGTTGGGATATTCCAGCGCGACTTCCCTTATGGCGTTCACAAAGGTAAAGCCTGACGCCACGATAAGGTCGTACCCTTCGTCCGTAGCCTGCCGCACGTTGGGAACATACATATCCTGGGTTTGGGCAGTAACCACGTCGTAGGCCTGGCCGCGCAGTTTCGTACTGTTCCACGTGTCTCCATAGAACTCAAGTATCCCCCGCCAGGACGCCGCGTTAAACGATTTGTCATCAATGCCGGTGGCGTCGGTGAGGAGACGCACGGTCATGCCCGAATACCCCGGGGCTTTGGCCGCGCCCTCTTGCTTTTTGGCGCAGGATATTGTCGCCGCCATACCGAGGCCGGTACATACTGCCAATAACAGAACCTTTTTCATCATTATTCCTCCTGATTATTTTTATTCTGTATTGCCTAAGAATACCATATCCCCGCCCCCCAGCGCAAGTTATTTTTCCCAGCCTCCGGCTGTTTCAAACAGGGCCGCCTGTTGTTTCAGAGTAGTGCAACACCCCGCCAGCGGCGGGTGGCACAGCATGGCCGCCTGTTGCTTCCGAATGGTGCAACACCGTGTCCGGTGAGCGGGCTGGCTGCTGATTAGGCGCGGCTACGCTCTCGCGCCGTCTCCGGCGGCTTCATATTACCGCCCCGCCTTAACGACACGTCCCCGCGCTTTGACGCCACGCCGCCCCGCCTTAACGACACGTCCCCGCGCTTTGACGACACGCCGCCCCGCTTTGCCGACACAGCTCCCCGCTTAAGGCACACAGCTCCGCGCTTCAGCGCCACGCCGTCCCGCTTCAGGCACACAGCTCCGCGCTTCAGCGCCACAACGCCCCGCTTTGGCCGGCGGGCCGCAGGCAGGCGGATAGGCGGCGGCGGCAAAAAAGTGTGCCGGGGAGGTTGATAATTCTAAGAGTTGGTGATATATTATACTTATGGTTACAATGGTGGATTTTGATAATTTAAAGTTGGCGTCAGAGCATAGTTCGGCCTTCGACAAACGACAAACGACAAAAGGATTATAGGTACCCGCCTCCCACCTGTCAAGAGCTATTCGATACATTTTTATCCTCTTTATCCTCTTTTCTCTACGCCTCACACAGCAGCCTCCGGCTGTTCCATAAGCGTCATGCCCCGCGCTTTTGACGGAATCCTTCCCGATTCGGGGAGAGAGCCGCCTGTGGCAACCATGACGGTCTCCACTCTGCGCATGACCATGCCTGACGCGGAAATGAACATGGCCGGCCTGAAAATAATCGTAGCCGCGATAAACGGAAGCCCTCCTGTCTTGGGCATAAATCTCTCCACTTTGGGGATAGGTCTCCCCGCTTCGGCGGGCGACCTCCCCGTTTTGGCAGCCTCCGGCTGTTTCATAAGCGTCATGCCCTCCGCTTCAGACATGGTCATTTCCGCGCCGGCAGCCTCCGGCTGTTTCATAAGCGTCATGCCTTGCGTTTCAGACATGGTCATTTCCGTGTTGGGCATGGTCATTTCCGCGGTAAAAACATTCATGCGCGAGTCAGGGATGAATGTTTTTATGTTGGAGACAG
>JAITHR010000194.1 GCA_031279895.1 Spirochaetaceae bacterium | reverse complement strand
AGCGTCCCGCGAAGCGCGGCAAACAACGACTGTCCGCGTACCACGCGCTGCCCTGAACAAAGCACAACAACGCGGCGCTCCCGAACCGCCCGCTGTTGCGCGAAGCGTAGCCGCGCCTGGGCAGTGCAGGTAAAGTAACTGGACACGGTGTTGCACCAATTTGAAGCAACAGGCGGCCATGCTGAAGCCGTCGGAGACGGTTGCACCATTCGGAAACAACAGGCGGCCTTGCTGTGCCTCCGGCGCTGGCGGGCGCCCCGAACCACGCGCCGCCGCTTACTACGCACAACAACGCACAGCCCTCAAACCGCCCGTCGTTGCGCGAAGCGTAGCCGCGCCTAAACAGCACTGACTCGCTCACCGGACAGGGTGTTGCACCATTCGGAAGCAACAGGCGGCCATGCTGAGACAGCCGGAGGCTGGCGCCGGAGGGGGGCGGGGTGTATGATTGGGGTTATGAATACGCGATTAACGATCTGGTGCCTTCTGGCTTTATCGGTTTTGAGCGGCGCGTCCGCCCAATCGTCGTCCCTGGTCATCTACGGGCTTAAAGGTCCCTCCGGCGTGGGCATGATACGGCTCTTTGAGCAGCCTCCCCGGTATCCGGGGGTAACGATAACCGTGGAATCCCTGGCGCAGGCGGACCTCATGGCAGCCCGCTTCATTTCAGGCGGCGCGAAGGTGGGCATCCTTCCTCCTAACATGGCGGCGAAAATCGCGTCTGCCGGCACGGGTATCCAGATTGCCGCGGTACTTGGAACCGGTATGCTGTCGCTCCTCACAAGCGATACGGCGGTGCGGCGGGTCGAAGACCTGCGGGGGAAAACCGTGGCGGTCGCGGGACAGGGCGCCACGCCGGAGTATGTGTTCCGCCGGATCCTCCGGTCCAAGGGCATCAAGCCGGACACCGACATAGGGCTCGACTTTTCCCTTGCCTACCCGGAAATAGCCCGGTCCCTCATTGCCGGTCGAATTGCCACGGCCCTCATACCGGAGCCGTTTGCCACGATAGCGCGCACGGGAAAGCCTGACCTCCGGCAGGTCGGGGACATTCAGGCGGAGTGGATACGCGCCGGCGGAAACGGGAACTACCCGATGATCGCCCTGGTGGTGGACACGCGGTTTGCCGCGAAAGAAACGGCGCTGCTGGAGACGGTTCTGCGCGCTTTTAAGGACTCCGTTGACTGGGTTACGGCCAACCCCGACCAGGCCGGATTACTTGTGGAAAAGCACGGCTTGGGGATACGGGCGCGGGACGCGGCGGCGGCCATACCGCGAAGCAACTATGTGTTTATCCCGGCACGGGAAGCGCGTCCCGGGCTTGAGGCGCTCTACAAAGCTTTTTTAGAGTTTTCGCCGCAGGCCATCGGCAGCAGGCTTCCGGCGGACGATTTTTATCTTTCGTTTCCTTATTAGGGACGGTGTAAGGAAATGGGTGCGCGGGAGACGCCGGGGAAAACGCGGCTTGTATGGTCGGGCGCGGGCGTGGCGGCGCTGCTCCTCCTCTGGGAACTGGGGGCCCGCCTTGCGGGGAGCGATCTCCTCTTTCCCGGACCCCTGCCGGTTATACGCCGGTTTATCCGCGTGTCCCAAAGTCCCGCGTTTTTTCCGGCGCTGTTTCACAGCTTTGCGCGGGTGGTTTTGGGAATAGGCGCCGCGGTGCCTTTGGGCGTGGCCTTAGGTATCGTCTCTGGATTACATAAGACGGCGCGGGCGTTTTTCCAGCCGTTTCTCACGGTTATTGCCGCGGTGCCGGTTATGTCGGTCATACTCATCGCGTTTCTCGCCCTGGGCGCCGAGCGGACTCCGGCTTTTACCGCCTTTCTCATGGTGTTTCCCGTGGCAACGGCAAGCGCTCTTGAAGGGGTTGCGTCGATTGACCGGGGCCTGCGGGAAGTTTTCAGGGTTTTTTCCCTGCCCCGCACGGACAGAATAGCCTACCTCTATATTCCGGGCATTATGCCGTTTATACTGGCCGCGCTGCGGAGCGGCCTGTCGCTCTGTTGGAAAGTGGTGGCCGCAGCCGAAGTGCTGGTGCAACCCGTGCGGGGGCTGGGAACGGATATGCAGCGCGCCAAGGCGCATCTTGAGACGCCGGAACTCTTTGCCTGGACCTTAGCGGTAGTGCTTGCGGCTGCCCTGTCCCAAGCGCCCCTTGCCCTCTTACGCCGGCTTTCGCACCGGTACTTCCGCCTGTTGGGGAAACGGGGGCGGAGTGAAAAGAAAAAACCCCGCGAAAACCGCGACGCGCCTTCCGAAAAGGGGGCGCCGCGTATTGAGATGACCGATATATCCTTTGGTTTCGGGGATGCGGGGGACAATACGGAAAAGCCGCTTTTTGAAGCGTTTTCCCTCAGACTGGGGGAAGAAAATCCGACGGTCATACTGGGGCCTTCGGGATGCGGGAAGACCACGCTCCTGCGCCTTATGGCGGGCCTTATAACGCCCCAGGGAGGGGTCGCGACAGCGGGGAAGCCCGGGGAGGTTTCCTTTGTGTTTCAGGAGCCGCGCCTCCTCCCCTGGCTTACGGTTCGGGAGAACGCGCTCTTACCGGTAAAGCGTATCCTTCGAACGGAGGAGGCCGAAGCGCGGGCCGCGCGTTTTCTGGATCTGGTTTCCCTCACGGATAAAGCCGGCGCGTATCCGGCGTCCCTTTCCGGCGGGCAGAAACAACGCGCCGCCCTTGCCAGAGCCTTTATCTACCCTGCGGCGATAACCTTTATGGACGAACCGTTTCAGTCTTTGGACATTTCCCTGCGCACGGAGCTTATGGAAATGACCCTGGGCCTCCTCAAAGCGGAGCCGCGCCTTCTCGTGGCGGTTACCCATGAACCGAGAGAGGCCCTCTTCCTCGGCAGACGGATTATCGTCCTTGGCCCCGCGCCCGGAGGAATAGTGCTTGACGAACCGGGCTGCGTTTACGGTTCCCCTGAAGCAACTGCCCTGGAAGCCCGTCTCCGCCCGCCCCGTCTCCGACGGTTTCAAACAGGGCCGCCTGTTGCTTGGTAATGGTGCAACACCGTGTCCGATTAGGGGGCTTGCACAGCCCAGGCGCGGCTACGCTTCGCGCAGCCGGTCGCGGTTTGGGAACTGTGCGTTGTTGTGCGCGGTAAGGGGCTGCGCGTTGTTCGGGGCGGGTCGCGTC
>JAITHR010000110.1 GCA_031279895.1 Spirochaetaceae bacterium | reverse complement strand
CCAAAAGCGACTCGCTTATACCCGAAAGCGGGTCGCGCACACCCGAAAGCGGGTCGCGCATGACCACACGCGGTTCGCGCATGACCAGAATCCGGTCGCGGGTAACTATTTGCGGTGCGGAAGTACCTACCTACGGTGCGCGGGTAACTACTTCTGAGTCGCGGAAACGTTTCTTGGAGTCGCGGAAACGTTTCTTGGAGTCGCGGAAACGTTTCTTGGAGTCGCGGAAACGTTTCTCCGAGTCGCGGAAACGTTTCCGCGTAGTAAAGAAACCGGTCCTATGGCCGGTCAACACCCTGTTTTATGGAGAAAGAAAGATGTATAATCGTAAAGGATGGCTCCCGAAATCGCGGAAAGGCGTTTTGAACATGGCAAAAGTGTGGGATACGGTCCTGCCGGCCAAGCTTCTGGCGTGGGATATTCCGCCCGCCGAGTATCGGGAGTTCCACGACCTCGTGATTATCGCGCGGGCAGCGCTCGAAGAGGCCGAACAGTCCCCGCGATCCGAAATTTTGAACACGAAAGTCCGCGTTGCCTTTGAAAACCTCGTGGAAAAGATGCTGTTTCTTCACGAACAGTATTTCAACTCCCCGTTTTTGACCCGAATTGACCGCGTAACCCTCGGACTCACCGCAAAAAGAAAGGCGTGGTCCCCTATTTTGGCGCCTGACGCCCAGATTATCTGCGACCTCGTTGCCGCGGGCGGCCCGCACCTCATCCTCGTCCGGCGCATCCGCTACCTCACGGGCCCGTCGACGGACCCGCGGGCCGACGTGTGGCACGAAATCTGTTACGGCTTCACCGGCGCGCCCACCGCGGCGCACCCGTGCCAGCTCGACGGGGAACCGGCCTCCGGCGACGGCCTCTTTTACCGTCTGCGCACCCGCCGGCGCTCCCACGAGTTCGACTTCCAGGGCGAAAGCGGGAGCCGCCTGTTCGTCACGCTCCGCCTGACGAACGACAAGGGCGACCCCGGTCCCTACGGCCCCCTTGCCACCATCGTCATCCCCTAGCCGTCTCCGACGGTTTAAGCATGGCCGCCCGTTGTTTCCAAATGGTGCGACACCGTGTCCGTTGAGCGGGCCGGCACGGACCGGGCGCGGCTACGCTCTCGCGCAGTTTGCGACGGTTTATGCGTTGTTGTGCGTAGTAATGGGGCGGCGCGTTGTTCAGGGCGGGGCGCGATTCCGTGGCTTGCGGGCGGAGCTGTGTGGCTTCGGGGCGCGGTTTCGTGGCTTACGGGCGCGGGTAGGTGGCTTCGGGGCGGGATTGTGTGGCTTCGGGGCGGGATTCCGTTGCTTGCGGGCGCGATTACGTGGTTTGCGGGCGCGATTCCGTGGCTTGCGGGCGAGGTTCCGTGGTTTGCGGGCGCGATTACGTGGCTTCGGAGCGGGATTGTGTCGCTTCGGGGCGCGGTTCCGTGGCATAGAGGCGCGATTGTGTGGCTTGCGGGCGTGATTACGTGGCTTCGGAGCGCGATTCCGTGGCTTCGGGGCGTGGTTCCGTGGCTTGCGGGCGGGGTTCCGTGGCTTGGAGGCGTGATTACGTGGCATAGAGGCGCGGTTTCGTGGCTTGCGGGCGCGGATGCGTGGCTTATGGGCGTGATTGTGTCGCTTCGGAGCGGGATTCCGTGGCATAGAGGCGCGGGTAGGTGGTTTCGGGGCGCGATTCAGTGGCTTCGGGGCGTGATTCCGTGGCTTCGGAGCGCGATTCCGTGGCATAGGGGCGCGGTTGTGTGGCTTGCGGGCGCGATTCCGTGGCTTGCGGGCGGGGTTCCGTGGTTTGCGGGCGCGATTACGTGGCTTCGGAGCGGGATTGTGTCGCTTCGGGGCGGGATTCCGTGGCATAGGGGCGCGGATGCGTGGCTTCGGGGCGGGATTCCGTGGCTTCGGGGCGTAATTCCGTGGCTTGCGGGCGGGATTCCGTGGCTTGCGGGCGCGGCAAAGCAGGCGGAGACTGCTGAGAGGCGCGGGGCGGGACGCTTATGTAAAAAACCGCCTAAGGCGGAAGAGGAGTGGAGAATATGATGCGGATTATTGAGACAGCCGGTATTACCGAGGCGGTGAGGCGGCTTTGTATTGAGGCGAATCGGAATTTGCCGTCAGACGTGCGGGAGTGTATTCGACGCGCCGCGGCGGAGGAGCCTTGGGAACCGGCGAAAGACACGCTGGAGAAAATTGTGGCCAACTTTGAGCTTGCCGCGTCCAGGGGGGTGCCGGTTTGTCAGGATACGGGTATGGCCTGCGTGTTTCTTGCTATGGGGCGGGACGTGCGTATTGAGGGGGACCTGTACGCCGCGATTGACGAGGGGGTGCGGCGGGGGTATGCCGAGGGGTTTCTGCGCTGTTCCGTGGTGGCGGATCCTTTGGAGCGGGTGAATACCGGGGACAACACGCCGGCGATGGTGTATGTGGAGTTTGTTGACGGGGACCGGCTGGGGATTACGGTGGCGCCCAAGGGGTTCGGCAGTGAAAACATGAGCAGGATACGGATGCTCCGTCCGTCCGACGGGCGGGAGGGGGTAATTGAGTTCGTGGTTTCCGCGGTGGAAGAGGCGGGTCCCAATCCCTGTCCCCCGCTGGTGGTGGGCGTGGGAATCGGCGGCACCTTTGACAAGGCCGCGTTTCTTGCGAAGAAGGCGCTTTTGCGCCCGCTTGACAGGGATGCAGACGCGCCGTACTATCGGGACCTTGAGGCGGAGATACTTTGGCGGATTAACGGGCTTGGTATCGGGCCACAGGGGTTCGGCGGGCGCACCACGGCGCTTAAGGTGGCGGTGGAGGCCATGCCCACCCATATCGCGGGTCTTCCGTGCGCGGTCAATATCAACTGCCACGTTGCGCGGCACGCCTCGGAGGTACTGTAATGGAGACGTATAACATAACGACGCCTTTGACGCGGGAGCTGGCGGAGCGGCTGCGTGCGGGGGATCGGGTGTATGTAAGCGGGGTTATCTATACCGCACGGGACGCGGCGCACAAGCGGCTTGCGGAACTGCTTGATTCCGGCGGGGAGCTTCCGTTTCCCCTTGAAGATTCGGTGGTGTACTATGTGGGTCCCACGCCGCCTTCGCCCGGGCAGGTTATCGGGTCAGCAGGGCCTACCACGAGCTACCGGATGGACTCCTACACGCCGCGCCTTCTGGATTTGGGGATGCGCGGCATGATCGGGAAGGGGAAGCGGTCCGAGGAGGTTGTTGCCGCAATGAAACGCGGCGGCGCGGTTTATTTCGCCGCCATAGGCGGCTTGGGCGCGTTTCTTTCGGGGTGCGTAAAAGCCGCCGAGGTTATCGCCTTTCCCGACCTTGGCGCCGAAGCGGTGCGCCGCCTCACGGTGGCGGACTTTCCGGTGATGACCGTTATTGACAGCCGCGGCGCGAACCTCTACCAGAGCGGCAGGGAAGCCTACCTCACCGCCAGCGGCGGCGGCACAAAAGCTTCCTGATACCGCGGCAAAGCGGGCGTGGACAGCTGAGAGGCGCGGCGCGGACAGCCTCCGGCTGTTTCATAAGCGTCATGCGAAGTGCGGCACAAAGCAGGTACGGACAGCTGAGAGGCGCGTATCAAGAGGCTGTTTAAAACCGTCGGAGACGGCTGTGGTTATGGGTATTATACGGGAGGAGAATTCCGGGGCGGCGTTTACGTCGTTTCTCTATAGAAAAGAGATGCCGGAGGCGTTTTCTTCTTCTTCTTTTTCTTTTATGGGTACACCGGCACCGACTACGGCCATTGACTCGTGGTCTTTTGACAGGCTTTTTGACGCGGCGGGCATGGGACAGGCGGAGCGCGGCGCGTTTACCGACACGGCGGACATTGCGGCGCACTGCGGCGGATGGCAGTCATGGTCAGCAGGCTGGGAGCTTCGGGGATCCGAAACCCTGCCCCGCAAAGTCCGCCTTATTCCCGAACTTATCACCCTCACCGCCAGTCCCGCGGACAGGCCGGACGCGCCGGCGGAAGAGCGTATCGCCCACTTCATCATGTACCTCCGCGCCCGAAACCACTACCTCTGCATCGCGTCCAAACAGGCGCCGGGGCTTCCGCCGGTGCGTTACCGCGTGAGAATGGCTGAACGCCGTATTATACCGGAGGTATTTTGCCCGCTTGAGAGGAATCGGGACCGTATCGCGGAAATCGCGGTCTTTTACGCCGACGGGTTCTTCGCGCTTAAAGACACGCTCAAGGCGCTCTACCGAAAGGACGCGGCGTTTGCGGCCAACCAATTCCTCAGCGCTCCGTCCAACCGGCTCAAAGACACGGTTCCGGGGGGCTATACGTCGTGGTACCACCATTACACGAACATTAACGAGGCTGTTATCCTGGAAGACCTTGCGGGCATGGGGAACCCGGGCGGTTTTATGAGGACGTGGTATCTGGATCGGGGGAAGCCCGCGGTTTTTCAGATTGACGACGGCTGGGAGCGCGTGGTGGGGGAATGGGAGCCCCACGGGAAGCGCTTCCCCAACGGGCTTGCGCCGATCGCCGCCGCCGTCGAGCAGGCGGGCATGGTGCCGGGGCTCTGGCTTGCCCCGTGTATCGTAACGCGGCGGGCGAAGGTCCTGCGGGAACGCCCGTCGTGGGTTCTGCGGGACGAGCGGGGAAGGCCGGTCGTCGCGGGGTTCAACCACCTGTGGGACGGACGGTATTACTGCCTCGATATTTCGCGGGAGGATGTGCTTGACTACCTCGAAGGTCTTATGAACACCGTGATTGAAACCTGGGGATTCCGCTTTCTCAAGATAGATTTTCTCTATGCCGGCGCGCTTCCGGGGAATTTTGCGGGCCGCGGGAACTTCTGGACCCATTACGAGCGGGCCTGCGCCCGACTTTTCGCCAAAAAGACCAACGCCGCGGGGCTTCCGGTGGCTTATCTGGGGTGCGGCGCACCGCTGGGGCTTTCTTTCCGGCATTTTCCCCTTTGCCGGATTGGTGCGGACACGAGCGGAGATTGGGAGTGGGGGCTGGTGCGGCTTCTTGGGCATACCGGTCGTCCCAGCGCGTACATAAACCTTATGGATACCATAGGCCGCTCGTTTCTGGACGGCGCGGTGTACCGGAACGATCCTGACGTTATCTTTTTGCAAAGGGGAAATTGCAGTCTTTCTGAAAACGAGCGGGAGCTTATCGCGCTTGTCAACTTTCTTTTGGCCGGACAGCTTATGGTTTCCGGCGATCCGTCTGATAAGGACAGGAAAGACGCGGCGTTTACCCGCAGGATTACGGCGCTTTACGACGCCCTTGCGGACGACGAGTACGGCGCTGTCCGCATTGCTTGGGAGGTGTTTCGTCTGGAGAGCCGGTCCGGTGCGACAGCGGGGCTTATCAACCTGCGCGGGAGGCCCTACGCGCTCCGGCGGGACAGTGCGCCGGATATGTACGCGGATCTGGAGTGCGCGGACCTGCTCGTGGACCACCGCGTAGGCCGGAACCCTGACCAAACCGTCTTCGCCCCCCATTCCATAACACTCTTTATGAAACAGCCGTCTCCGACGGTTCCATAAGCGTCCTGATTTGCGGCCATAAGCGAGCGCAAACAGATTAGAGGCGACGTTGTTTGGGGCGCGAGGCATGAAGCCGCAGCCTCCGGCTGTTTCATAAGCGTCATGCGAAGCGCCCCACACCCGGTCAGTCCGCTTAGGGGCGTAGCGTTGTTCGGGGGGTTTGGGGGAACCGGTTCCCCCAGCCGCCGGAGGCAGCTAGTCTGTCGCTGCCCGCTTCGCCGCGGTATCAAGACGCTGTTTGAAGCCGCCGGAGGCGGTTTAAAACAGCCGGAGGCTGCGGAGACGGCGGAAGTAGTGGTCGGCCATGATTTCGTAGCCTTTGGCGTTGGGGTGAAGGTCGTCGGACATATAGCGGCCCCACACGCCGGTCCAAATATCGGGAATAAGGTCCGCAGCGGGGGTAAGGGAATCGAATACCGCGTCGTAACACGCGATAAACTCCCGCGGGTCCGTATACGCGGCCCGGCCCGCGCTCCGCGCCATATCATACGCCACCTTCTCGGTATAGAACTTGGCCGCATAGAGCGTCCGGTGCGTGCCGCCTCCTGTAAGGAGCGCAAGCATCTTCGCAAAGTTCTCTTGGGTTTCCCGCGGGGGGACCTGCTTGAAAAAATCATTCGCGCCGAACTCGATAATCACGATACTCGGATTATAGGCAAGCACGTCGCGCTCCAGCCGCTCAAGGGCGTCAAAGGTGGTATCCCCGCTCACGCCGGCGTTTATCACCGGCCTCCCCAGCCGCTTTTCAAGGTACGCCGGATATGCGCGCTGCGGGTCGTCAACCCCGGGAACCGCGGCGCCGTGGCCGGCGGTAAGACTGTCTCCAAAACACACGATCACCGCGTTACCCGTACCGTTTACCCGACCGCATCGCGCAGGGTCGCAGCTTTGTCGGTCCGCTCCCAGGGGAACTCGGGTCTGCCGAAATGCCCGTAGGTGGCGGTGGCCTGGTATCTGGGGCGCAGGAGGTCAAGGCTCTCGATGATGCCCGCGGGAGAAAGGTCGAACACCTTCGCTACGGCCTCCTCGATGCGCTTCTCCGGCGCCGCGGCGGTGCCGAAAGTGTCTACCATCACCGCCACCGGAAACGGCACCCCGATCGCGTAGGCAAGCTGCACCTCGCAGCGCTTCGCAAGCCCCGCGGCGACAATGTTCTTTGCCGCATACCGGGCGGCGTAGGCGCCTGACCGGTCGACTTTGGTGGGATCTTTGCCGGAGAAAGCGCCGCCGCCGTGTCGCCCCATGCCTCCGTAGGTATCTACGATTATCTTTCTGCCGGTAAGTCCGGTGTCTCCGAAGGGACCGCCCACCACGAAGCGTCCGGTGGGGTTAATAAAGTAGGTAACGCCGGATCCCAAAAGACCGGTCGGTTCCAGCACGGGCTTAATAATCCGCGCTATGACGGTTTCGCGGATTTCCTCATAGGAAACCCCGTCGTCGTGCTGGTGCGAAAGGACAACCGTGTCAATGGCCACCGGCGTATGCCCCTCGTAGGCCACGGTTACCTGAGCTTTCGCGTCGGGCCGCAGCCACGGAACCGCGTGGGTTTTGCGCAGGATAGATGCGTGTTTGAGGAGGTTATGCGCCAGCGTGATAGGGAGCGGCATAAGCTCTGCGGTTTCGTCGCAGGCAAAGCCGAACATCATGCCCTGGTCCCCGGCGCCGGTTTTCCCTTTGTACTCGTCAAGACCCGTTCCAGAGACCCCCTGGCTTATGTCCGGCGACTGGCTGTGTATCATGTCCAGAACCGCCATTGACTGGTAGTCCAGCCCGTAGGCCGGGTCCGTGTACCCCACCTGCTTTGCCACGTCCCGCACGATGGTTTGAAAGTCAACAAAGGTTTTGGTGGTTATCTCCCCGCCTATGAGGACCAGGGAAGTTGACACGAAAGTTTCGCAGGCCACCCGGCTTTGCGGGTCGTCTTTGAGGCACGCATCCAGTATGGCGTCAGAGATTTGGTCGCAGAGTTTGTCGGGATGCCCCTCTCCGACCGATTCGGAGGTGAAGAAAAAGCGCCTTTGCTCCATAAATGCTCCTTGTCCCGCGCTACGGCGGGCTTTTTCCCTAGTGTAACACACCGGAAAGTTTTTTACCAGCCTCCGGCGGCGGAGGCACAGCCTCCGGCTGTTTCAAACATGGCCGCCTGTTGCTTTCAAGTAGTGCAACACCTTGTCCAGTTACATTACCGGTTGCTGTTTAGGCGCTGCTACGCTCTCGCGCAGCCTCCGGCTGTTTCAAACATGGCCGCCTGTTGCTTCCAAGTAGTGCAACACCGTGTCCATTTACTTCACTGGTTGCTGTTTAGGCGCGGCTACGCTTCGCGCAGCCTCCGGCTGTTTCATAGCTTCCCTCCCCGCTTTACCACCACGCCGCCCCGCTTCGGCACCACACCGCCCCGCTTCAGACACACACCGCCCCGCTTTGACGACATAACCCCGCGTTTCAGACACACACCGCCCCGCTTCGGCGCCACGCCGCCCCGCTTCGGGCGTATATCTCTCCGCTTCGGCACCACGGCTCCCTGCCTTACCACCACGCCGCCCCGCCTTACCACCACGCCGCCGCGCGTTACCACCACGCCGCCCCGCCGTGCCACCGCGCCTCCCCGCGGTAC
>JAITHR010000111.1 GCA_031279895.1 Spirochaetaceae bacterium | reverse complement strand
ATGGCGCGTATGGACTACATCCCGCCCCTCATAGGCGCGTGGTTTCCGGTGGCCCTTTTCGTGCTTATCGGCGCCGCACTCTTAAAAACCGCCAAAACCTAACCAGCCTCCGGCTGTTCTAGCATGGCCGCCTGTTGCCTCCGAGTAGTGCAACACCGTGTCCGCCGCCGGCGGCGGAGGCACAGCACTGTTGTTTCTTAAATGGTGCAACACCTTGTCCGCCGCCGGCGGCGGAGGCACAGCACTGTTGTTTCTTAAATGGTGCAACACCCTGTCCGCCGCCGGCGGCGGAGGCACAGCATGGCCGCCTGTTGCTTCCAAGTTGTGCAACACCCTGTCCGGTTACTTCGCTGGCTGCTGCGTAGGCGCGGCTACGCTTCGCGCAACGGCGGACGGTTTGCAATCGGCGCGGTGTTATGCGCAGCAGCCTCCGGCCCTTTCAGGCGGTTTTCCGGCTACTTTAGACAGCCTCCCAACCAATACGCGCCGGCTTCCCGCCATGACAAACGGGATCCCGTCCAAGTCATCCGGACGCCCGTCCGAGTCATCCGGGCGCCCGTCCGAGTCATTCGGGCGCCCGTCCGAGTCATCCGGACGCCCGTCCGAGTCATCCGGGCGCCCGTCCAGAGTAAACGGGAGCCCGTCCGAAGTAAACGGGAGCCCGAACAGAGTATTCGGGAGCCCGTCCGAGTCATTCGGGCGCCCGAACGGAGTATTCGGGAGCCCGTCCGAGTCATTCGGGCGCCCGTCCGAGTCATTCGGGCGCCCGTCCGAGTCATTCGGGCGCCCGAATGAAGTATTCGGGAGGCCGTCCAAGTTATTCGGGAGGCCGAATGGAGTATTCGGGAGCCCGAATGAAGTATTCGGGAGCCCGGCCAGAGTAAACGTGCGCAAAACCGCCCTATCCTTACACGGGGACGATTTGTTCCTGGTCAAGAATGAAGTGTTCCTGGTCAGAAATGAAGTGTTCCTGGTCAGAAATGAGTCATTCCTGGTCAAGAATAAAGTATTCCTGGTCATGGCCGCGTTGGAAACATTCGTCAGCGCTCTGGAAACGAACGTTTTCAGGTTGGAAACGAATGTTTTTAAGTTGGAAACGAACGTTTTCAGGTTGGAAACGAACGTTTTTGCGTTGGAAACATTCGTCTGCGCTCTGGAAACGAACGTTTTTATGTTGGAAACATTCGTCAGCGCCCCGGAAAGATTCATTTCCGTCCTGGAAAGATTCATTTCCGCCCTGGAAAGATTCATTTCCGTCCTGGAAAGATTCATTTCCGT
This sequence comes from Spirochaetaceae bacterium, assembly GCA_031279895.1. Lineage (GTDB taxonomy): Bacteria > Spirochaetota > Spirochaetia > Treponematales > Breznakiellaceae > JAITHW01. The sequence goes on along the minus strand of JAITHR010000111.1, from coordinate 15,414 downwards.
CCTGGAAAGATTCATGCGCCGCGCTCCGAACACCGACAAGCCCTTTATACGCATAACAAGGCACGGCTCCCGAACCGTCGGAGGCTGCGCGAGCGTAGCCGCGCCTACGCAGCAGCCAGTAACGTAACCGGACAAGGTGTTGCACTACTTTCAAACAACCGGCGGCCATGCTGTGCTACCCGCCGCCGGCGGGCGGAGGCGGGTGGTATGCGGCGCTCTTTTGGAGGAAACGAGAGGCCATTGCGGGGTTCGTATAGAAGTGGAAGTGCGGGAACCCCGCGTAGAGGGTTTCACCGGCAACGGCGCATTGTCCGGTTTCCGGGGTGAAGGGCTTTTGGGAGACGAAAGCGTCCCCCGGCGCGTCGCTTTCCCAGTAGTGGAACTCGTGGCCCCGCAGGGTTTCGCCTTTCGCGCACAGCACCGTGTCCCGCTGCGCGGTGTACGCCGCGTACCCGAACCGGACAAGGCCTTTTTGGGGGGCGCACGACCCGGGGAGAAAGCCGACCAAGGCGTGGGACTTCCCGTTTGCGTCAACAAGGGTGCTATGGAGGTACATGAAGCCGCCGCACTCGGCAATGCAGGGAAGGCCGGAGTCAAGCGCCTCCCGAACCGCCGCGAGGAGGCGCCGGTTCCCCGCAAGCTCCCCGGCGTACAGCTCCGGGTAGCCGCCGCCAAGGTACAGCCCCTGCGTACCCTCTGGAAGCGCCGTGTGGGACAAAGGGCTGAAGTACGCGAGTTCGGCCCCCAGTTTCTCAAGGAGCGCAAGGTTGTCTTTATAATAAAAACAGAAGGCCCGATCCCGCGCCACAGCCACCTTCACACCGGCGAACCGTCCGGTATGCGGAAGGGGGGGCGCCGCGTCCAGGAGCGGGGCGCTTTCCGCCAGGGCGGTAATCAGCGCCATATCGACGTGCGCGGCCAAAGATGCGGCGAGACGGTCTATCTTCTCCCCGATGTCCGCAAGCTCAAAGGCGGTTACGAGCCCCAAATGCCGGCTTTCGATACGGCACTCAGGAAGGTAGGGGAGGTAGCCGGCCACGGGAATACCGGTTTCATCCTCAACGGCCTGTTTCAGGCGGGGGTAGAGCTTCCCGCTTGCGCGGTTCAACACCACGGCGCCTATGCCGCTTGGAACGCGGAATTCGGAGAGCCCTTTGATGCGGGGCACTATCGAGAGGGACATACCCCGACAGTCTTCCACGAGAACCACCGGCGTATTGGTGGCGCGGGCAAGATCCCAGGTGCTTCCCGCGGGACTTACCGCGCCTATGCCGTCGTAAAAGCCCATCACCCCTTCCAGCACGGCTATATCCCGCCCCTCTCCGTGTTCCCGGAGGAGCAGCGCCGCGGTTTTCTCGTCCATGAGGTAGAGGTCGAGGTTCGCGCCGGGGATGCCGAGGGCTTTTTCGTGGAACATGGGGTCAATGTAGTCCGGGCCGGCCTTAAAGGACGCGGGGCGTTTGCCCGCATTGGTAAGCGCCCGGAGGAGGGCGCAGGTAAACGCGGTTTTTCCGGCGCCGCTCGCTCCCGCGGCAACGCAGACCCGCGGTATCCTAGTCATTACCGACCGTTCCGGTAGCGCTTATGATATACACCGGATTGGCCCCTTCCATAAGGTAATAGTCCCCCCGTTTGACCGCTTTGCTTATGCTCGCCTGGGTGATTTCAATGTCCTCGAAGGCGCCCTCTTTGAGAAGCGCGAGGCTTTCGGTAAGGGTTTCAAGGCTGACCGCGGTGATAACCAGGCGGAGGCGCGGGTTTTTGTCCCGAACCGTCTCGATAATCGACGCGAGGTTACCGGAAGATCCGCCGATAAAGACCTGATCCGGCGGCGGGAGGCCGGCCAGCGCTTCCGGCGCGGACCCGGACACGACGCGGACGTGGTAAAGCCCCAGTTGCCGGCTGTTTCGGGTTATAAGATCCAGACGGGACGGGTTCCGCTCCACTGCGAAGATTCTTCCGTGCCGCGCCCGCAGAGCCATTTCGCAGGCCACCGAACCGGATCCCGCGCCGATGTCATAGGCCACGCTCCGGTCTTGAAGGCGCATCTTCCCCAAGGCGATACTGCGGATTTCCTCTTTGGTCAGAGGCGATCCGTCCCGCAGGAAATCCCGATCCGGCACCGCGCCGCAGGGGTACTCTCGGACGCGGGGGTTTTCCACCAGTACGACGTTGAGAGGGTTAAACGCGGTTTCTCCCAACACGGCGGCGGTGCCTTCGGTTATCCTCTCGTCAGGATACGAGAGCCGCTCCCCGACTGTTACCCGCAGGTCTCCCATGCCGTTGGCGGCTAAAGTACGGCAGATATACTCCGCGCTCAGGCGGGGGTCAGTGAGAAAAAAGGTCGCGCTGTTCCGCGCCGCGTATCCCAGAAGGTCTTCCTGTTTTACCTCCCGACCGTGAAGGCTCACGATGCGCTCTTCGTCCCACGAGCGCCCCAGACGGGCGGCGAAATAGGACCAGGAGCTTATGCCGCTTAGGGTTCTCATCTCCCAGGGCTGTTCCCGCGCCAGCGAGACGAGGCGCGCCGCGCCGCTGTAGGCGCCGGTGTCTCCTGAAAAAAGCACCGCCCACACCGGATAGTCTCCTTGCGCAATGCGGTCTATAATCTTGCGGGGATCGATAACAGGGCGGGCGGGCTTTTTCCCGATGAACCGGGCGCACGAGTCAAGGAGGCGCGGGGATCCCAGTACAAAGGAGCTCTCAAGAAGCGCTTTCCGCGCCTCTTCGGTTATAAGCGCGTCCCCGCCGGGGCCCGTGCCGATAAGATAGACCAGTTTGCGCGGCTTTTCCCGCTGTTCGGTCGCTTTTTTTTCTTCCGTATGTTCCGTTTCTTCTGTTTTTTCCATCTTTTCCATCTTTTCCATTTCTTCCATAGTTGCGATTATACCCGCCGGCGGCGCCCTCCGCAAGCGCGGGGGACCGCCGGCGGGTTGCGCGGGACGCGCCGGATTGGATAGAATAGGCGCTATGCGTGTGGCAGACGAATCGATTGTCCGAATGATACTGCGCGTTTTGCGCGTCCCGTCCTTGAGGCGCGAGGGATTTCGCTGTATCGGATCCATGTTCTTTCATTTTTTCGTCCGGCAATACCGGGCGGCTCTTTTTCCGGGGCGTATTCCGGTTTCGCAGGCGGATCACCCGCTCGACGCGGCGATACCCTTTACGCCCAAACAGGTAACAGTATACTTAACCTTCATCTCTTTCTGGGTGCGGTCCTTGGGTTTTCTCCTGCGGACGTACCGCAAGGAGGCCTTCGGTCCTGTACGGGATTTTATCAGCGCCATGTCCGAGATATACCGGCTTGCAGGCGAGGTGTACCGGAGAAATCTGTCCACCACCTTCCGCCCCCGTTCCATTGCCAACAGCCGGTTTCTCCTGATACATCTTTTCGATCCGCACCTTATGTGTATTCCCAGCCTGCACGTCTTGGTAGTTACCCTGACGTACACGCGGTTTCGGGATATTGTGCGGACAATGGGGGGCGGGGAGCGGCTCTCGTCCCAGATTGAGGAGGCACGGGAGAGCGCCCTGCGGATTACCGAATCGGTTCTCTACGTGAAACAGCACAGCATAAACTGCGTGGCCGCGTCGCTTTATATGATGACCCGATTTGACCCGCGCCTTTTTCCCCAAGAGGAGGCGCGGTGTTTTGTTTCCGAGCTTTTTATCCACGAGGACATTCCCTCTCAGGCGGACCGTGTGCGTATTACGGCCTTTATAGGGGAACGGTACGACCGTTTTATCTCCGAGGGAAGCGCCGCGTCTTCATGGGAAGATCCCCTCCTCGATTTTCTCCGCCAAATGCCGCCGGCGCAGCCTCCGGCTGTTTCATAAGCGTCCTGATACCGCGACGAAGCGGGCGACGTCAGCTTAGAGGCGTTGCACGAGACGTTTATGGAACCGTCGGAGACGGCGGCTGTTTCATAAGCTTCCTGATGCCGCGACGAAGCGGGCGACGACTGACTAGCTGCCTCCGGCGGCTGGGGAGGCCAGCCTCCCCAAACCCCACGCCAAAGGCTTACCGCGCCGCGCCTGGCCCCGAACCACGCCGTCTCCGACGGTTTGTACAAAAGGTTTTATACGTTATTCAAAGGCTATACCGATCCAATGTGCTTTTTCGCTCATATCCGCGCTGATGAGGCCAACCGCGACGCGGGAAGTAGTCTCCGCCACAAGCCATGATGTTCCCGCGAAAGTGAAATGCGCGCCGGTACCGGGCACGTCCGCCAGTCCCATCGCATGGCTGTAGTGGTGGGAAACCATAATCGCCGTCGGTATATTTGCCTGAGATAAAATAATCGCCCAAAGGAGGGAGCGACTGTCGCAGTCCCCTCTGCCCTCAATGGCCGCGCTCACCAGATTAACGAAATCGCTGCCCATAAGATCCCGCTCATAGGCAAACGACTGCACCCAGCTTAACGCTTTGCCTGCCAGATCCCGATTGGGTATTGAAGGAATGTTCCAGTGCCGCTCCAGCGCAAACGCCACGTGGGTCAGCCGGTCAAAGGAATCCCGATAGATCGTCCGGTAAAAACGGGTCCATGCTTCTTTCCAAAGCGGGGACGAAGCGTAGTGGCTAAGTACACCGAACTCCCGATCTACCAGTGCCTGCGCGGCTTTGGCGTCATGCTCATAGACCAAAGCACGAGCCTCAAGTCCCGCTATGGGGACAGACGTAAGCCGGCCCCGCGGATATTTCTGATCGATGACCGGCCCCGGCGCCCGTCTGTCCCTTATCGTCGGCGCGATGGAATCCAGCGCCGAAAGATGGAATGCCCGCAGATCTTCCCGTCCCGCCTGTCCGTAGGCAAGGGCAAGGAGGAGCGGTTTTCCCCTACCGATTTCAGACGGGTCAAGCTCAATACAGAGACCCCAGCCCTCGGAAATGTCCCCGCTGTTTTGGAAGCGCAGGGTTATAAGCGCCGCCTGTTTGGTACGATACTCAAAAAGCTCGACTGTCCCCTGATTTTTCAAACGACGCGGTATATCTTCCGCCAAAGCTTTTATCGAAGGGTATTCGTTTGCCGGATAGACGCGCAAATCGAAATGAGCGCCCGACAGGGATTGAAAGGCGAACCGGCTCTCTCCGTCGCCGCCGGTATACCGGTACCCTTCGGGAAGATCGATCAAGAACCCCCATCGTGAGGAGTGGAGCGGCGCTGAAAAAAGCGGGCTTTGCATAAAAAGAGCCAGATACAAGGGAAGTAATCCCAGAATTTTTTTACTATCCATGATAGTATATCATCGACAATTTTATCTAGTAAGAAGGAATTTCGTATTGAAAGGCGTACCCATACTTTTTGAAAACGATCACTGTATTGTTTGCAATAAACCGGCGGGACTTGCGGTGCAGGGCGGCGCGGAGGTTCGTCTGTCCCTTGACAAGATACTCGCCGAAATCCGCTCGCCCCGCCCCCTGCTGGTTCACCGGCTTGACAAAGACGTTTCCGGCGTCATTTTAGCGGCGAAACACAAGGAAGCGGCGGCTCGGTTCGGGACGCTTTTTGCCGGAGGACCGGGAATAATCAAACGATACCTTGCGGTATGCGCGGGCAGTCCTCCTGAGGTCGCCGGCAGCATAGGGTTTGCGCTGAATATTCGCGGCAAGGAGCGGGAAGCGCACACCGAGTATCGAAAACTCTCTTGCACCGGAGATTTTTCTCTGCTGGAGATTGAGATTGGCACCGGCAGAACGCACCAAATCCGACGGCACTTGGCGCGTATCGGAAACCCTATTCTGGGTGATGACAAATACGGAAATTTTGCTTTGAACAGGGATCTTCGTAAAGCCGGCGCACTCAAACGGATCCTGCTTCACGCATTCCGTCTTGTTATCGCCAAAGACGCCTGCGGCTTTCCGCTGGATGTTACTGCCTGGCCGGACTGGCCGGATCGGTATCTCAAGATGGGGAGAGAGACGGGACAAGAGATGGGGACAGAGTAATTCGGAGGGAAAGCCTGTCAGGGAAAGCCTGTCGGCGGCACACAATTTACTCTGTCCCTGTCTTGCTTGAAATATCCGTCTTAGGTTATTTTCCGGTGGTTTCCTGAATTATCGCCAAGGTTCGTTTGGCGCATATATCCCATGAAAAATTTGCCGCTTGTTCAAGACCCAGTCTGGAACATTTTTGATATAACTCCCGATTGGTACCAAGCGTTACCATTCTGGCGGCCATATCCTCTGGATCGTAGGGGTCAAAATAGAGCGCCGCTGTACCCGCAGTTTCTGGAAGACTGGCGGCTCTGGCACAGATAACAGGAATCCCGGAAGCCATAGCCTCAAGCGCACCCATGCCGAAGCCTTCGTATAAAGAAGGGATCACTACCATATCCGCTCCGGCATACAGCTCAGGGAGGCTCTTCGCGGGAAAATGGCCGGTGAAAAATATATCGTTCCGAAACGGGGAATCCGCCGCCGCTTCTTTGACTTTCTCCGCTTGATGGTCATCGAATCCGGCAAGAATAAGCCGGTGGGGACATTTCGACTGTTCCTTAAAAAGATTAAAAGCCTGAATAAGCCTGATATGGTTTTTTACCGGATGTTCAATTCGAGATATGCAGAGCATATAGGGACGTCGAAAGCTGAAGGGCTGAATAAGAATCACCGTTTTCTCATTACAGGGACGAGGATAAAAGACCGCGTGATCTATTCCGTTAGGCACAACTTCAATTATAGATTCTCGAACTTTAACTATGTTAATAAGCTCCTGTTTAACCCACCCGCTTACGGCGATAACGCGATCCAGCCTTCTTAGCGCGTTGGGGAGCACCATCCTGATAACCGCCCCCAATGATTCACGAGTTTCTCTCGTTCCCCAATAAGCCGCCATATCGTGAACAACTCCCACAGTAGGACAGGGAGAGCGGGAGGGGATTTGCCTGTGGGCGGCGGGAAAGAAGCATCCGTCATAGGCTCGGCAGCGGGCAAATCGCGGATACTTAAAAATATGCCACAGGGAATTGGCGGTTCTTCCATTGATACGACATCGGGAAATGTATTCCAACTCCGGAGCGTCTGCGACATAGGTAAAACGGTCGGAATCCCAACCGAATAATTCAAAGTGGTCACCGGAAGGAGGTATTTTTTTCAAGAATTGGGTCAGATAAACCCCAACCGCCGTTTTACCGCCTTCGCAGTCGAAGGTATCGATACCTATTTTCATCGAAAATTTCGCCGTGGAAACCTCCGTTTTTACGCGGAGGAAGAAACCCGCGGCGGGCGTTATCCCAACCTCCCTGTGATAATATAAGCCTGTCTGTCCAGACCGCCAAACGTCTTTCCGCTTTGCTGGGGTTATATCAGCATACCATCGCGGGACATATATAGCAAGGCAAAGAGTGGGAGTAGAAAGAGAGTAGCATTAAAGTAGGTAAATTAGGGACAGAGCAAATTTATGAAGACGGATGAATCGGCAAGGGAAAGAGAAAAAAGGACAGGGCAACAAGAAAAAATATCATTCAAGATTAAAGCAAATCGTACCCTTGGTGTTGTATTTATAGCAGATAGGAGGCAAGCGGTGCGAAAACCTCGTCGCTTAAAAAGAAACGCGGTATACCATGTTACTGCCAAGGTAAATAGGGGAGAGAATATTTTCTTCTGTTCTGCAATGCGGCAACTCTTTCTTTTCACGTTGAAACGAGCCAGGAAAAAATACTCTTTCACCGTTCACCATTTCCGCATTATGAGCAATCATATTCACCTCATTATCCAGCCCGGGCCAGATGAGAATCTCTCGCGGATTATGCAATGGGTGCTCGGCGTGTTCGCCCGCGCATGGAACAAAGCGCACGGTATTAAAGGCCATGTTTGGGGAGACCGCTTTTTCTCTAAAATACTCGACGGATTACGGGAATTTTTCAGAGCCTTTGCAACCAAAAATCCATTCAAAGTCCAGCTTGTAAAGAGCGCTGAGGAATGGGAGTTCGGTGGCTTATGGCATTTTATAACAGGCAATCTGACTTATTTATCCTGATTTAATTTGATTCTTTTTTATCAAGTTAATGACAGGGTTGTTCTATAAGTTGGGGCCAGTTTTAAAAGGACTACATAAAGTAAAAACCATTAACGGCGGCTCCATAATCCTCGTTTTTCCTGTTGGGCTGCTTGTTCCAGTGCTTCAAATTCACCCCTAAACTGAAAAGGGTAGGAACTATAGGTATAACCGTAGCCTTCTTGGATAAGCACGGCGTTGAAACAGTGTCCCTCTTGAGTGTAAATGTAGGCGAGTAGTCGGCCATACCGATCCCGAAGATTCCAATCGAAAGCCAAATATACCTGTTTGCCAAAGAGCCTTTCTTTGGTGAAATCGCTAGCTTCCTTGCCGAAGTACCCAACAGGTCTTGTGGGGTGTACTGTTTCCGGGGTATCTACTCCAAGCATACGGATAGTTTCTACTGATTTCAGGTCAGACGGAGGATTTTCTATGCGTACTCGTACTGTGTCCCCATCTATGTGGCTTACTACTTCCACAAGAAGCATACGCGAAGTTTGCGCGTCTCTGACTTTTGTAAGATTTACTTGATTTACTCGATATAATTCTTTCGCCGGATAGGACACCTCAGCACTTGATATTGTTGAACGTTTCGGTGGATTACAAAGTGCGCAAGGCTCGTAATTTGAACGGATCGCGTCTTCCAAAGGTATCATGATTTTTGAGCGGCTGAGAGAGCCGCAGGTTTCTCGATGATATTTTTTACCTGAATTGGTAACATAAACTATACTATCGTCAGCTCCCAAAAAGAGAGCGGCGGTTATAACAATAAAGATAACGTTTATTATTATCTTGTTTTTCCCTAACTTATTCATTTCATTTTCCCTCTTTTCCATTTTTACTCTGTCCCTTTTTATAAAGCTTCCACTTCTGGAAGGGTAGGAGGATCCGCCCCCTGCCGTGCGCAAACCAGTGAAGCCGCTTTGTTGGCAAAGAATAACGCTTCATGGAGTTCGCCCTCTGTAAGGGATACCAGTTTAGAACGGGACATCTTTCCTTTGAGATCCAACCAAGAGAGAAGTGCGCCATGAAAGGTGTCTCCCGCGCCGATAGTATCCACCACCTTGCTATGCACCACCGGTGCGTTCGCCCGGATAATTCCTGTATCCCGACGAAGCGCCGCAAAAGCGCCCTCTGGTCCCAAAGTTGTTACCACTAATCGAGGTCCCATGTTCAATAAGCGCTGTAGAGACGCTTCTAAATCAAAATTAGGATAGACAAAGGCTAAATCAGCCGAAGAAATTTTCACTATTGTTGACGCGGCAACCCATCCCTCAAATCGTTTACAATAGGCGTCTTTATCGCGGATCATAAAGGGACGGATGTTGGGATCTATCGAGATAACTGGCCCATCTTCGGCGCGGCCTCTTTTCTGAAAAATGAGGGATTCAATAGTGGTTGCCACTGGCTCCATAGTCATAGCGATAGACCCAAAAAGAATACAGTGCGTTTCTTCCGGCAATTTTACGGGCAGATCCGCCTGAGAAAAGGATCGATCCGCCGTACCTTCAGTATAAAAGACATATTGAGGTTCTTTACCTGCTTCAAGTTTCACAAAAGCCAAGGTAGAATGTTCCTCAGACCGGACAATCAAATCGATTCCCACTTTATTTTTGATCAGATGACCGATCAGTTGTTCCCCAAAAAAATCTTTGGAAATACGCCCCAGAAAGCGCACAGGCACCCCCAGCCTCCCGATGGCAAGAGCGGTATTATAAGAGCTTCCCCCAGGATAGGGGAAAAAGCCTGTTCCTCCTTCTGGTAGGAGAGTTTTCTCTCGCTGAGTTTGAGTCATCCGTAAAGGAACCATATCAATCAAGGCTTCACCACAACATAAAATCATACCTCCACCATAATAGAAAAGCAGAAAAAATTGCAAGATTAGGGGACAGAGTATTTATTTTGAAACTACCAGGCACTTACTCTTGGAGCATTTACTCCGTCCCCTTATTCTTGTGTTCTTAATTTTGTGCCGTTGCAATCTTTCTGACTTTTAAAAAAAGGGGACAGAGTAATAATAGAACAGAGCGGCAACAGTGAGCGCGAGAATAGGTACGACTGCTCCGGCCAAAACAATCAGCGCGGCGGCGGTTCTGGGAGGTTCGTTCGTGTATTGGTCAGACAGGGATTCTTGTTCCTCACTCAATAGCAACATCAATCTATCTATTTCGTGGATAAGGTCTTTCCCACAGATGCCTTCTTTCCGGTCCATAATCCGTTGAAAAACCCAGAGCGCTTCTCCCAAAAGCGAACCGAAAGCGCCGGGAAGACGCAGGTCAGAGCGCACAGTTGCCTTGGATAACATAATGAGCCCCTCAAGAGTAATGGCTTTGCGGATACCTCCCAAAAGACTGCCCTGAGTGATACGAAATATCCCGATTTCTACGATGATCTTGCCGTAAGGCGCCAAGAGATTGCAAACCACAACGCTCAGCATAACCAAAAGAGTAACAAGAGGGTTGATTTTCTTACCCATAAGCAAAGCGTAAAGCACAAAAAGCAAAAATTGGACGGTTCTGAACAAGACAGAGGGATTAACAAGGAACGCGACCGTCATAAGCAAGCCGGCAATGAAAAGGTCGCGGCTTCTAAAAAATATTCCGCACGGGACCGGTTCTTTCATACATCACGCCTGTTGATACCAACGCGAACGGGCGGCAAAGGCTTCACAGAATACCCCCAAGGCGATACTCGTAGTAATTCCCGCCGCCAGAAAAGGAGGGACAAGGTATTGCATACCCGCTCCGAAGACAAAACAATACGCGAGCGCCAGTTGTGTCCCGTTGGAAAGGAGCGCTCCCATAACGCTGACACCGATAAAACTAATACGGTGTACCCCTAGCATTCGCCTTATCAGGTACATGAACACAGCGGAAGCGCAGGTTCCTGTCAGAGAAAAAAGAAACACATAGGAAAAAAGAGTGCCGGTTATAATGGCCTGTCCCATAATTTTAATGAGTGCCAGCAGCGCGAAGTGCCGGAAGCTCAACCGATCCAGCGCCAACAAAAGCGGCGCGTTAGCAAGCCCTATCCGCATAAAAGGGAGCGGTTTGGGAATCAGGTATTCAAGGGTGGCGAGAAAAAGACAGAACCCTCCCAAGAGCGCGATAGTTTTCTTACCAGAGCGCGGCGTCAACTTCATCAGAGTCTTGAGATCCTTTACTCTCTTCAATCGAAATGAGCACTTTATTAGGCAGACAGGCTATCCATTGACCGCGTTTTTGGATTGTTCCGACGGCCACACAGGTTTGATTATCGCAGGGAGAAGCGATTACCCTAACTCGGCGGTCCCGCGCTTCTATCACTGTATTACCCAAAGGTCCGTGTACGTTTATAATCTCAGTCGCATCTTGCGGAAATATCCATTCGGTTTTCTCCGCTTTGACGTGTATACTTATACTGCTTTGGTTTCCACCTCCGGCATAGATAAAAAACGCGCATCCTACGGTAATGCCGACAGCCAATCCTGCCGCCGCAAAGTCAAAAGGTTTAACATTCAGTTTAATATTCATTGGTAACTTCATACCACAGGAGCAAGTATCTTACAAGGTTCCTACGAAATGGGGACAGAGCATATTTCTTAAATCAGAGATACCAGAATTCTGTTTAGAAATAGGGACAGCGTATCCAAGCGGCAGGGACAGAGCAGATTTCAGGAAAGAAATCGACTGCCGCTTAGAGCGCCCCCGCGACGCGCAGGGGTGCATTCTCATCCGCGGGGACAGAGCAAATTCCCGACCCCGCGTCGTTCGCGTTTGATTGACAGCGCCGAATTCTTTAAGTATGATACGACCTTTATGGATACCATACTGATACTTGATTTCGGAAGCCAGACCACCGAGCTTATCGGTCGGCGTGTCAGGGATTTGGGAGTCTATACCGAGATTATGCCCGGAGACGGCGCCCTGCCCGATCTTTCCTCCGTGCGCGGCATTATTCTTTCCGGCTCCCCGGAATCGGTCTATACCTCCCGGGGAGCAGCGCCGGATAAGAGGATTTACACCGCGGGTATTCCCCTTCTGGGGATTTGTTACGGCGCACAGCGGATGAATACCGACCTGGGCGGCGCGGTGGAAGCCCTTGGCACACAAGAATACGGCGCCGTAACGGTGCGCCTTTACCCGCCGGCGGAAGCGGAACACGCCGCCGCGTTCCGGGAACGAACTGCCGTGTTTTTTGTCGGCTTTGACCGCACCGCGCCGCTGGCGGATATACTGGCGGGAAAAATCCGTCCGAATGAAGATCCGGTGTCGTTTGTCTCGTGGATGAGCCACGGCGATACGCTGACCCGTCTTGCACCGGGCTTTCGGGAATACGGACGGAGCGTTTCGGGCTTTCCCGCGGTCATAGTCCATGAAGACTATCCTTGGTTCGGCCTCCAATTCCACCCTGAAGTGACCCATTGTCAGCGCGGCCTTGAAATTCTCGCGGCGTTTGTGTTCGGAGTCTGCAAATGTGCGCCGGAATGGACCATGGAACAGTACGTTGAGACTGTCAGCCGCTCCATTTACCGGAAAGTAGGGGACAATCCGGTGCTTCTCCTCATTTCAGGGGGCGTGGATTCCTCTGTGGCAGGCGCACTGCTTTTGAAAACCCTGCCGGAAGCGCAGGTTCACTTTATGTACCTTGATACCGGCCTTATGCGTAAAGACGAGACTCTGGAAGTTGAATCCGGCCTCACGCGCCTGGGCGCCCGGCACCTTCACAGTATCCGGTGTGAAGAAGAGTTTCTTGACGCGCTTAGAGGCGCCGAAGACCCGGAAGTCAAGCGGAAAATTATCGGCGACCTTTTTATTACCATCCAGGAGCGGGAAGTGGCGAAACTGCGCCTGCCGCCGACCTACTTTCTCGCTCAGGGGACGCTGTACACCGACCTTATTGAAAGCGGGAAAGGCGTGGGGACCAAAGCCCGCCTTATCAAAAGCCATCACAACGTGGGAAGCCCGCTCGTGCAGGCAAAGCGGGAAGCCGGCAGGATAATCGAGCCGCTGGACCGGCTTTATAAAGACGAGGCGCGCCGGCTCGGCGGAATGCTCGGCATGGATCGGGCGGTGATTAACCGGCATCCCTTTCCGGGGCCTGGCCTTGCGGTCAGGATTATCGGGGAAGTTACCAAAGAAAAATGCGCGATACTGCGGGAAGCGGACGCAATATATATCGCGGAACTGAAACGGCGCGGGCTTTACGACAAGATATGGCAGGCTTTCGCCGTGCTGCTTCCGGTCCGGTCGGTGGGCGTGGCCGGGGACCTTCGCAAATACGGCTGGGTTCTCGCGCTTCGAGCCGTTGTCAGCGCCGACGGCATGACCGCCGACGTGTACCCTTTTCTCATGGGAGATATTATAGAAATCGCCACGGTCATTACCAACACGGTGAAAGCCGTCGGTCGGGTTACTTACGACGTTTCAAGCAAGCCTCCCGCGACTATCGAGTGGGAATAGCGGTACTTGTACGGTTTTTAAAAAAAATAAGAAAAATTGCGGTTTTTTACCTCCAGAGCGCGGCGGGGCGCGGTTCTTTGTTTGACAAAGAAGGCCGGGACTTTAATACTTAAAAATAACACTTTGCAAAAGGAGTTACCATTATGGAACAGTTTGAAGCAGTTGTTGGCGTAATCAACGGGATCGTGTGGGGGCCGTGGCTTTTGGTATTGCTTTTCGGTACGCATGTATTTATGACCGTGAAAACAGGCTTTATACAGCGGAAACTCGGGCTCGGCATTAAGCTGTCGGTTACGCGGGAGACCGGCGCGGACGGGGACGTGTCGCAATTCGGCGCCCTTACCACCGCGCTCGCGTCCACTATCGGAACGGGCAATATTATCGGGGTGGGAACCGCTATCGCCTCCGGCGGGCCCGGGGCCGTGCTGTGGATGTGGCTTACCGGCGTGTTCGGCATTGCCACCAAGTACGCCGAATCCCTTATCGCGGTGAAATACCGGGTAAAGGACGAACACAACATGATGCTCGGCGGCGCGATGTTCGCGCTGGAACGGGGGCTCAAGATGAAATGGCTTGGGGTGCTCTTCGGTGCTTTTGCCGCGCTTGCCGCGTTCGGCATCGGGGACGGGGTGCAGTCCAACGCGGTGGCGAGCATTATTAACGAGAACCTAAACGTGCCTTTGTGGATTCCGGGAGTTATTATGATGGTGCTGACCGGTCTCGTGCTTATCGGGGGTATTAAGTGGATAACCAATGTATGCGTGGGGCTGGTGCCGATTATGTCGCTCCTCTATGTGATAGGCTGTCTCATCATTCTGGTTATACACCGCAGTTACATTGCCCCCGCCGTTGCGGAAATTGTCCGCTACGCCTTCACGCCCTCCGCGATAGGCGGCGGTTTGCTGGGGCATACCATAAAAGAAGCCGCCCGTTTCGGTATTGCCCGCGGGCTTTTCTCAAACGAATCGGGCATGGGATCCGCTCCCATCGTGGCGTCAGCCGCAAGAACCAAGAACCCCGCTCGCCAGGCCCTGGTGTCCATGACCGGCACCTTCTGGGATACGGTGGTTATCTGTCTTATAACCGGTCTTGTGGTGGTAAGTTCCGCCATCGCAAACCCGAACATTGATTACAGCAACGGCGCCTCCCTGGTAAACGAGTCCTTCGGTCAAATCCCCCTCTTCGGCAAGGGCGTCCTGACCTTCGGCCTTGTTACCTTCGCGTTTTCCACTATTCTCGGCTGGTCCTACTACGGCGAGAAAGGGGCGGAGTATCTTTTAGGGCCCAAAGTGATTATTCCCTATCGAATCCTCTATACCCTCGTGGTATTCGTGGGCGCCACCATACCGCTCGGTATCGTATGGAACATTGCCGACACGCTCAACGGGCTTATGGTTATCCCCAACATCGTGGCGGTTCTGCTTTTAAGCGTGGTCATATCGCAGGAAACAAAAACCTATGTATACGGCGACATTGAAAAAGTTGATACCGACCCCATTCCCTCACGAACCGACCTCCTCAAAAAACGCGGCTAACCGGCCAGCCGGCCAGCCAGCCCGCCGGCGGGTTCCCCAAGCTTCCCGCGGCGCGGCGCGAAGCGGGATCCGCCTGCTCCTGCTCTGTCCCTGTTGTTACCTCCTGTTCTGTCCCACTTCCGTTGCCTGCTCTGTCCCCCTGCTGTCTACTCTGTCCCTAAACAGTTAGGTAGAGGTAGGAATTGGGCGCACCTGCAATGAGGCAATCGAGGCAATCGCAACACGACCCGCTTTTATGCGTCCGTCATTCCGCGATGGAAAGAATAGGGCGACAAAATAAACAGGCCGCCGGTGCCGGCGGGTTTACTTTTTATCGTGAAACAGGTACACTGAGGCATGAGTTCAGACTATTCAGCACAAAATATTCAGATTCTTACCGGTCTTGATCCGGTGCGGAAACGCCCTGGTATGTATATCGCAACCACCGGCATTGACGGACTGCAC
>JAITHR010000083.1 GCA_031279895.1 Spirochaetaceae bacterium | reverse complement strand
GAAAATGATAAAGAACACCGCCACCCCGACCGCCACCACGCAGAACAGGGTGCGGCGGGCGTTGCGGAAGATGTTCCGAAACGCGATGGTAAGAAGTGCGCCCGCGCCGCCGCGTCCGCCGTCTCCGCAGCCTCCGGCTGTTTTAAACGGCTTCCCGCTTAGCGGCCCGAACAACGACGGTCCGCTTACCGCGCCGCGCCCCGAGTCTTTCAAAAAAGTATCGTTCATACAAACTCCTCAGCCGTCTCCGGCTGTTTTAAACGGCGTCCTGCGAACCGCGGCAAAGCAGTCAACGACCGCTTACAAGCGCTCCGCAGGACGCTTATGTGCCACCCGCCGCCGGCGGGCAGCCTCCGGCTGTTTTAAACGGCGTCCTGCTTAGCGGCCCCGAACAACGACGGTCCGCTTACAGCCTCCGGCTGTTTCAACCGGCTTCCTGATACGCGCCACTAAGCAGTCAACGACTGCTTACAGCCACGCGCCCCTAAGTGGTCAACGACTGCTTACAGGCGCTCCGCAGGACGCTTATGTGCCACCCGCCGCCGGCGGGCAGCCTCCGGCGGTTTGCAACGGCTTCCTGCGTAGCGGCCCCGAACATCGACGGTCCGCTTACAGCGCCCAGACCCGTACTACGCACAACAACGCACGGCTTCCGAACCGCGACCGGCGGCGCGAAGCGTAGCCGCGCCTAAGCAACAACAAGCCCGCTCAACGGACACGGTGTTGCACCATTCCCAAACAACAGGCGGCCATGCTGTGCCACCCGCCGCCGGCGGGCCGAACCGCGACTGGCGGCGCGAAGCGTAGCCGCGCCTGGGCTGTGCCAGCCCCCTAAATGGACACGGTGTTGCACCACTTTGAAGCAACAAGCGGCCATGCTGTGCCTCCGGCGCCGCCGGTTGACAGGGGAGGGGAGGGGTGGCTATACTCATACCTATTGGGGTGCCTGAAAGATTACATTGGCTTCTAACCACCGTGTTACGGGTTCGAGTCCCGGACGGCGGATACTCCGCCGGTAGCTCAATTGGGTAGAGCAGGCTATCTTTCAAAAACTTTTCCCCTGTTCTTTGGAAAATAGGCGCGAGGTGCCGGAAAGATTACATTGGTATAACAGGTTCGAATCCTGCATGATCTTTCCTACCCTTCCTCGCGTCTTTTTTATTTTTTATGTCTTACCTAAAAAAGGGAACCGTGTATGGCACTGAAAGAGATTATCGAACATTTTGAGGGGAAAACCGCCACCTACGAAGGCGGCACGGGGTATCATACCAGTTTTCGGGAAACTCTGGCAGAGCTTTTCAGCCTCGGAATGCTTAACGGGATGTTCTATCAGACCCAGGAGGAAGTCCTCTCCGGCGCCATGGAAACCTTTCAAAAAGCCCTGAAAGAGGAGCCGGAGTTTGCCGCCAAGTGCGCGGTCTACGGCGCGGAGCGCAACGGTCTCAAGCTCGTGCCGACGGTCTTTCTCGTGTTCCTCTCGACCCTCGAAGACAAGTCCCTGTTTTACAAAACATTCCCCCGAATCATACGGAACATGACGCTCCTTCACGATTTTATGACGCTTTGCAGAAAAACGACGATACGGAAGGGCCTGGGGCGGGCGGTGAAACGCGCCGTGAACGACCGGTTCCGCAGATTGCTCAACGAGTACAGCGCCTCCCGTAACAAGCGGGTTGCGCGGGAGATTGCGAAAGTAACGCGCCCCGGGTTCGCGGACGAGGATTTCCAAAGGTATATGCGCTACGTGGCGAAAGACGAACTCTGTTTCGAGCGGGCGCGGGAACTCAAGCGGATACTGGAGAAACTGCGGCGCAATGAAGTCGACGACGATACGCTCGACACGATAACGAAGTACGCTTTCCAGCTTGAGGAATTAAAGCACGCCCTTAACGCCGGAATACCGCGGGATCGCGGGGATAGTGCTGAGAGCGGGGAGAACGGGGAGATGCCGCCGGAGGATAAACAGCGGCTTTACCACCACCTCTATAAGGGACTGCGTTACGCCGCGCTCGCGCTTAACCTCACGGCCCTTGAGCGGGTCTTTGCGACTGAAACGAAACGGGTTATGAAACACTCCAAGGCACGGGGGAAGTTTTGGCAGAAAGAGGTGGTATCCGCCGCCGTACCGGAGGAGACGGCCTGTATGGTGGCGGACAAAATCACCCGCGCCGAGGACTACCGCGCTTCCAGAATACTGCCCTTTACCCTTATAAACGCGCATCGGGCGGTCAAAACCCCCGCGTTTAAGGAGGCTGTCGAGAAAATACTCCTCGAATGCGCGCACGAGGCCTTTCGTATCCCGAAAAACATTGATCTTCTGATCGGGGTGGATACGTCCGGCTCCATGTCCCTTAAGATAACCGATTCCCTTTCGGCGCTCGACGCGGCCTCCTTTCTGGGGGCGCTGATTATATGTTCCCACGAGAAAACAAGGGTCTGCGCGGTGGCGGATTACTGCGAACAGGTTGCTTTTAAGACGGATAACCTGTTCGCAATGGCGGCGGAGACAGCCGGCACGAATGTCGGGAACGGGACGCGCCTTGAGAAGATTATGGAAAAGTACCGCGGGGAAAAGTACCTGCTCCTCTTAACCGATTCGGTTGCGGCGGACAACCTTGAAAAGAAGTGGCTTGCCGCCAGAAAGCCGCCGGACGCCCGCCTTATCGTCTGGCAGTTACAGGCCTATCAAATCAAGCTCTCCAACCACCGGTCAGTCATCTATTTCGCAGGCTACTCCGACCGGCTCCTGGAACTCTTAAAGCGTATCATCGAACAGGACGCCGCGCAGATAAAAGAAATCGAAGCAATCGCGTTATGACCGGTACGCACGGCGGGGATATTTATACCCCCCTGTATGAGACGGGGAGGGAGTTCCTTGATTTTTCAGCGAACATAAGCCCTCTGGGGGTCCCGGCGGGGGTGCTGGCGGCGGTTTACGACGCGGCGCACCGGCTTGACCGGTATCCTGACAGCCGGTGTCGGGAACTGCGCGCCGCTCTGAGCCGCTACCACCGCGCCCCGCCGGATACGATTGTCTGCGGCAACGGTGCCGCGGACCTGATTTATCGCCTTGTGCAGTGGCGGAAGCCGAAACAGGCGCTCGTGCCGGCGCCGTCTTTCTCGGAATACGAAAAGGCCCTGCGGGAAAGCGGGTGCGAAGTGCTGCAGCCGCCCCTGTACGAGCGGGACTTCGGGATACGGAAGTCGGTCATAGACGGGATTACCGAAAAAACGGATATGCTCTTCCTCTGCAACCCCAACAATCCCACGGGCCTCGTCATTCCGCCGGATTTCCTTCGGGATATGCTCCGGGCCTGCGTGAGGCATGACACGACGGTAATGGTGGACGAGTGTTTCAACGGGTTTCTCGATGACCCCGCGTGCCATACCCTCGAAGACGCGCTCCCCGCCTCCCCGCGCCTCTTTATTCTCAAAGCGTTTACCAAACTCTACGCCCTCGCGGGCCTTCGGGTCGGGTATCTCCTCTGCGGATCCGCGTCCGCAGCCGCGGGCGTTGCCGGCACGGGTCAGGCGTGGCCCGTCTCCTCCCTTGCCCAGGCCGCGGGGGTCGCGGCGTTACGCGAGACCTCCTACGCCGAGGCGGTGCGGCACCTTGTCCGCTCCGAGCGGGAAACCATGAAAGCGGGCCTCCAAGACGCGGGGCTTTCGGTTATAGGCGGGGACGCCAACTATATTTTCTTTGAAATCCCCGCCGGATCCGGCTTCGACCGGCGGCGCTTCTTTCAGGACTTCCGCGCCGCGGGGATTTTGGTCCGGGACTGCGCCGATTACCCCGGGCTGGACGGAGCCTACTGTCGGATTGCCCTTCGGAAGCCGGAAGAGAACAGGCGCCTCCTCGCCGCGATTCGGGAGATGCGGCATACGCGGAAAGGTGCGCCGTGAGGGTCATACGCAATTTCGTGGCGTTTGAAGGCGGGGACGGGAGTGGAAAGTCAACCCAGCTCCGCCTCCTCTCGCGCATCTTCTCGTCCCGTCCCGAGCTCCCGCCGCTCCATCCGACCTTTGAGCCGACCGACGGGCCAGTAGGCCGGTTTATCCGGTCCGCACTCCGCCGTGAACCGCCGCTCCAGCCCGAAACCCTGGCGCGTCTTTTCGCCGCGGACCGGAACGAACATCTCTACGGGCATGACGGGATACTGGCGCGTATCGAAAGGGGGGAGCTTGTGGTATGCGACCGGTATATCCTCTCGTCCCTTATCTATCAGGGGATAACCTGCGGAAAAGACCTCCCGCGGGAACTCAACAAATCCTTCCCCCTTCCGGAGGCGCTCGTCTTTTTCGACCTTGACCCGTGCCTCGCGGTGCGGCGCCTCGGTACGCGGGCCGAGAGAGACCCCTACGAAACCGTTGCGTTTCAGGCGCAGGTGCGGGAAGCGTATTGCGCGGCGCTCCCCGGTTACGCGGCAGCCGGTGTCCGCGTCGCGGTTCTCGACGCTTCCGCGCCTGAAGAGGAAGTGGCCGCGGCGCTCTGGAGGGAGATGCGGAAACTGCCGATACTGGGGGCATGGTGAAAAGAATAAAAAGAATGAAAAGGTATACGGCGGTCGTTTTCGCGGCGGCTTTCCTGCTTTTCGGCCCCGGCCCGCGGCTTAACGGGTATATCGTTGAATACAAAGAGCAGTTTTACCGGCTCTACCATCTCCATTACTCCCAGAATCCCGCTGACACTATGGAAAACATCTATTGGCTTGAGCAGGCGCTTAAGGCGGATTTCGCCAATCCCCTCCACGCCCTCACCCGTATCGAGAACCCGACCGAGTGGGAGAAATACCGGTATCTTTTTATGATGCACCTCAACCTGAAAGTCGTGGAGCAGTATCTTTTTCTGGGAAACAAGTGGAACAAGCGGAACGCCTATTTCTTCAACGCCCCGTGGAAAGCGCAGAACCTTGAAAGCAT
>JAITHR010000060.1 GCA_031279895.1 Spirochaetaceae bacterium | reverse complement strand
GCGGCTGGGGGGTCACGGACCCCCCAAACCCCCCACCGACGCGAGACGCGCCGCGCCTCAAACAACGACTAGCCGCCGCTTACAACGCACGACAACGCACGGCTTCCAAACCGTCGGAGGCTGCGCGAAGCGTAGCCGCGCCTTAGCAGCAGTCGATTGCTAACTGGACAAGGTGTTGCACCACTTTGGAACAACAGGCGGCCCTGCATAAAACAGCCGGAGGCTGCGCGAGAGCGTAGCCGCGCCTTAACAGCAGCCAGACTGCTAAATGGACAAGGTGTTGCACCACTTTGAAGCAACAGGCGGCCATGTTTGAAGCCGTCGGAGACGGCGGAGACGGCGGGCGGTGGGTAAAAGAGCTTGTACGGCGTAGGAATAGGGGGTATACTTGGGTGGTGGAGGACTTTTATGAATAAAGATGCGGTCCTTGAGCGGGCGCGCGCGTATATCGCACGGGAAAAAGACGCCCATTTCAGGGGCGAAGTGGAGACACTCATAGCTCGCGAAGACTGGAAGGAGCTTACCGACCGGTTTTATCAGAACCTGGAGTTCGGAACCGGCGGCCTGCGGGGGGTTATCGGCGGGGGGTACAACCGGATGAATACGCTGGTGGTGAAAAGCGCCACCCAGGGGCTGGCGGCGTACCTTAGAAAGGCGTTTCCGGAGAAAGCGGCGGCGGGGGGGCTGTCGGCTGCCGTCGCGTTTGACAGCCGGAGGTATTCTGCGGAGTTCGCAGAGGCCGCGGCGCTTATTCTGGGGGCCAACGGCATCCGCGCCTACCTGTTTTCAAGCCTGCGCCCCACGCCGGAACTGTCTTTCGCTATCCGCACCCTGGGATGCGACACCGGCATCGTGATAACCGCAAGCCATAATCCGGCGCAGTACAACGGGTACAAGGCGTACTGGAACGACGGGTCCCAGGTTATCCCGCCCCATGACGAGGGGATTATCCAAGAGGTCAACGCGGTAACGGGTATTAAAGAGATAGACAAGCGGACCGCCCTTGAAAAGGGGCTCCTTACAATCATTGACAAGGAGATTGACGTCCCGTATCAGGAAATGGTGCGCCGCCGCCTGTTCAGACCGGATTTAATAAAGGAAAAGGGGCGGGAGGTCAAGATCGTGTACACCCCGCTCCACGGCACCGGCGCTTTCCACGTTGAAGCGGTGCTGGAGAGTCTGGGGCTTACGGTGGTTACGGTGCCGGAACAGCGGGAGGGAAACGGCGAGTTCCCCACGGTCTCCTTTCCCAACCCCGAAGAGGCGCCGGCCCTGGCTCTGGCCCTCAAACTGGGGAAGGAAGTGGGCGCCGACGTGGTTATGGCAACGGATCCCGACGCGGACCGCCTGGGTATCGCGGTGCCGGACCGTTCCGGGGACTTCGCGCTCGTTACCGGAAACCAGCTGGGTACGCTCCTTGCGGATTACCTGTTCCTTTCCCTTAAGGAAACCGGCGCCATGCCCGCGAAAGCCGCGATGGTGAACTCAATCGTTACGACCGGTATGCAGAAGCTCGTGGCCAGGTCCTACGGCGCCGAATGTATCGAGTGTCTTACCGGCTTCAAGTGGATAGCGGATATATGGCGGAAGAGCGAGGCCGCGGGAAGCCCGACGGTGGTGTACGGCACCGAGGAGAGCTACGGGTACCTCGTGGAAAACGAGGTGCGGGACAAAGACGGGGTTTCCGCCGCGGCGCTGACCGCCGAAATGACCCTGTACTGGCGGAGCAAGGGGAAAAGCCTCCTTGACCGGCTCGACGAGCTGTACGAAATAACCGGCTACTGGGAGGAGATGGGGATTTCCAAGTATTTCCAAGGACCCGAAGGGCCGGCGATTATGAAAGGCATTATGGAAACCTACCGGAAAAGCCCGCCCGCGGTGCTGGGGGGGGTGGAAGTTGAAAAAGTGCGGGACATCCTCGATTCGCTTTGGCGGTATCCGTCCGATCCCTCGCGCACGGATCCGGTAGACCTTCCGAAAAGCGACGTGCTGCAGTTTTACCTTACAGACGGCACCGTGGTAAGCGCCCGTCCCAGCGGCACCGAGCCTAAGATAAAGTTTTACGCCAGCTGCCGGGCGGAAGTGGGCGCCGGCGGGCTTCCCGCGGCAAAAGCCGAGGCCGCGCGCAAACTGGCGGCCATAAAGCGCGATATTGCGAAGGTCATCGACTAGCATGACAAAAGTCTTTTCCGTCCTTTTAATCGGGCTGCTCGCCGGCTCCTGTTCCATTAACAAAATAGCCATGAAGTCGGTGGCGGACACGCTTACGAGCGGCGGGAGTGCCGACGTGTTTTCAAGCGACCCGGATCCCGAACTCGTGGGGGACGCGCTCCCGTTTGCCGTTAAGCTCTACGAGTCCCTCCTCTCTTCCAACCCCGCGCACGAAGGCTTGATTGTTACCACAGGCTCCCTCTTTATCATGTACGCCAACGCTTTCGTGCAGGGTCCCGCGGAGACGCTTCCGGCCTCCCGCCACGAAGAGCGGGACGCGGCGAAACAGCGGGCCAAGGGGCTCTATCTGCGGGGAACCGCCATTCTCTCCGCGGGCCTGGAAAACAAGTACCCCGGGTTCGGCGGCGCGTATCAGGCCGGAACCTTTGACACGCTCCTCTCAAAGATGAAGAAAGCCGACGTGCCGCTCCTCTATTGGACCGTGGCCGGAACCCTGGCCGCCTTTTCCCTTGACCCGTTTGACCTGGGGCTGGGGGTTAAAATACCGGAACTGACCGCCATGATACGCCGCGCCTACGAGCTGGATCCTGATTTTAACCGCGGGGCCTTGGACGACTT
>JAITHR010000054.1 GCA_031279895.1 Spirochaetaceae bacterium | reverse complement strand
AAAAACATTCGTCTCCGCCCCGCGCACGAATGTCTCCAACACAAAAACATTCGTCTCCGCCCCGCGCAGGAATGTCTCCAACACAAAAACATTCGTCTCCGCCCCGCGCACGACTGTCTCCAACACAAAAACATTCGTCTCCGCCCCGCGCACGACTGTCTCCGGCACAAAAACATTCGTCTCCGCCCCGCGCACGACTGTTTCCAACGCGGCCATGACTATTCCCGCCCCATTCTTGACCAGGAATGACTCGTTCTTGACCAGGAATACTTCATTCTTGACCAGGAATGACTCATTCTTGACCAGGAATGACTCATTCTTGACCAGGAATGACTCATTCTTGACCAGGAATGAGTCATTCGGCCTCCCGCAGCCTCCGGCTGTTTCATAACGCACCCCGAATGGCCTCCCGCAGCCTTCAGGCGGCTCTCCGGCTACTTCAGGCAGGCTCCCGTTTACTCTGGACGGGCTCCCGTTTGTCATGGCGGGAATTCGGCGCGTATTGGTCGGGAGGCTGTCTAAAGTAGCCGTGAAACCGCCTGAAAGGGCCGGAGGCTGCTGCGCATAACAACGCACGGCTCCCAAACCGCGGCGGGCTGCGCGAAGCGTAGCCGCGCCTTAGTAAGAACCAGCCCGCTCACTGGACACGGTGTTGCACAACTTGGAAGCAACAGGCGGCCATGTTTGAAACAGCCGGAGGCTGCGCGAGAGCGTAGCCGCGCCTCAACAGCAACCGGTAATGTAACTGGACAAGGTGTTGCACTACTTTGAAACAACAGGCGGCCTTGCTTAAACAGCCGGAGGCTGCGCGAAGCGTAGCAGCGCCTCAACAGCACTGACGCGCTCACCGGACAAGGTGTTGCACAACTTGGAAGCAACAGGCGGCCTTGCTGTGCCTCCGGCGCCGCCGGCGGACACGGTGTTGCACTACTTTGAAACAACAGGCGGCCTTGCTGTGCCTCCGGCGCCGCCGGCGGACACGGTGTTGCACTACTTGGAAACAACAGGCGGCCTTGCTTAAACAGCCGGAGGCTGGGGGCTGAAAAGACGGGCGGCGTTTCCGCCTAAAATGAGGGATTGCGCCTCCTCGGAAACGCCGCTTCGCGCAATGCCGTCGAGATAACGGGACAGGGAAACCAGGGGAAAATCACTGCCGAAAAGGATGCGCTCTGTTATGCCCGCAGCGCAGGCAACTTTATAAATCCGCTCGTCATAGAGAAAAACCGACGCCGCGGTGTCGTAATAGAGGTTCCGGCACTTCTTTTTAACCTCCGGCATCATCTCGTACCAGAGAAACCCGCCGCCCCAGTGGGCAAGAATAATCGTAAGGTCAGGGTTGCGCCCCACAAACCGCTCAAGCTCCCCAAGGGTCGTAGGGGTCTTTCCCGGATAGTAATGCCCCACCGGTTCGTTGGCGTGTATCAGAACCGGCAGCCCCCGCTCGACGCAGCATCCGGCAAACACGCGGGTATCCGCGGGATCCTCAAGACTGAAACCCTGCCCCGCCGGAAACACCTCGCCCACCCCCCGAAGACCCGCGTCGGCGCAGCGGGCGATCTCCCGCGCGCTCTCAGGGTGCGCGGGCGGCACGACCGTAAAGCCGATGAGCCTTTCCGGGTATTCCCGCGTCTTGGCAATCACATAGTCGTTTACCATCCGGCACAGGCCCATATCGCGGAAGCCGAAGCCGAATACCACGGCTTGCGCGAACCCGGCGCGGTCAAGCTCCGCCACGGCCTCTTCGCAGGAGGCGAACCGGTTGGACGGGCTTGCCGAAAGAAGCCCGAAGTACGGCTCCCGGCGGGCGTATTTCTCAACGTTCCGGCATATCTCAGGGGGCGTAACGTGTATATGAAAATCAATTTTTTCCATTTTTTCCAAACAGCTTCATGATACCGCGGCAAAGCAAGCAAAGCAGCCTCCGGCTGTTTCAAACAGCTTCATGATACCGTGACAAAGCAAGCAACGCAGCCTCCGGCTGTTTCAAACAGCTTCATGATACCGTGACAAAGCAAGCAACGCCTGCTTACAGGCGCTTCGCATGAAGCTTATGTGCCGCCGCCGCCGGCCCGCCTCCGGCGGTTCCAAACAGCTTCAAGTCCCGCGGCTCAAAGCAGTCGTCGCCTGCTTACAGGCGCTTCGCATGACGCTTATGAAACCGTCGGAGACGGGGAGGGGTAAGACGGTTAAGGACGCCCTGATACACCTCGCGGGAAAGCCGGAGCGCCTGTTCGCGCATGGCGCGGCTTTCCGTAACGTAGCGCGTCCGAAAGTCCCGGTCCGTAATACAGGCGAGGTTCATAAGCGCGGTCAGTTCCGCGCCGTCAGACGCGGCCTGCAAGCTTTGGGCCGCCAGCCCCACGTCGCTTGCGGTACTGGCGTAGTACCGGTCCCCAAGGTCTTTGGCAAGGGCCAGCCCCTCAAGGGACGCGCCGAGTATCGCATGGGGCGTGAGAACCGCGTCTTTGAGTGCGTCCTGTGCGTCGGAAGTTTTCACGGTTTTCATAATGCGTTTGTACGCTTCGGTATCCGCATCCGCCAAATCTAAAAAGCGCTGCCCCAAGGCTTCGGCTTTCCGGCCAAGCAGCTCGAAATCCCCCGGGCAGGCGGGGTTTTTCTTCGCGCTTATTGCCGCCACCATCGAAAGGAGGCTCGCGCCCAATGCCCCGCAGAGCGCGGCGCTCGTGCCGCCGCCGGGGGTCGGGCTTTCGGAGGCGAGGAGGCTGAAGAATCGGGCAAGGGTACAGTCAGCGAATCTCACGGCTCTCTCAGCGCCTCAAGCCGTTCTTTGAAAATGTCCACCGCCTTATCCATCATTCTCGCAAGGGGGATCGATTCAAGGCCCGCAAGGTGGAAATGGTCGTTCTGGAGGGGAAGGAGGATGCGTTCGCCAGGCGCCCGCAGAATAGCGTCCGCCATAAGCGGCGTAATCTCACCCATCATGCTGTTGGTAATCACAATGCCGATAGGACCGAGGATAAACCTGCCAAGAGGCGCCGATACGGTGATGGCGTTTTCACCGGTGGCCCCTTTGTGGGCGCCGGCTTTGACCATCCGCTCGGTAGCTACCGAATTGGTGCCGAGCGCGATAAGCTCAACCGCTTTATGGGTTTCGCCGGCAAGCGCGTCTTTTATTCTGCTTATAAGCTGCACTCCGATACCGCCGCCCATGCCGTCAACAATAATAACTTTCATACCCGGTATCATACCAGTCTTGCCGTGAGGTTTAAAGCCCGCCGCGCCGCGCCGCCGCGCCGCCGCCGTAAAAGAGACGGTGGACTGCGCCTGCTATGTGTAGTATAATCCGTATATGCTTTTGGTTTTATGTGTTATAAGTCTTTTTTCGTGCGCCGCGCCGCCGGCACCCACGTCGGACGCCGCCGCGCACACCCGCGCACAGGCGGGTTTTCAAGAAACCGAAACCGCGTACTCCGCGTATCCGGCGGCGCAAAACAGCGCCCCCCCGTCTGAAACGCCGCCGGCTTCGGTAAACCGCACGCGCTCCCCGGCAAACCCCGCGCCCCAGCCTCCTCCGTCAGAAACGCCGCCGGCTTCCGCAAACCGTATGCGCCCCTCCGCAAACCCCGCGCCGCATCTCCCTGTTTTCGACGTTTTCGACCGATCGCCACACGCGGGGCCGTTCCTCACCCTGCCGCCGGCCCAGCCGCCGGCAGACGCGGCGCCCTGGCTCGCGTTCCCGCCGGACAAGCCTGTCGCTATTCTGGCGCAGGCCGCGCCGCCCCCGCCGGCGCTTCCGGTTAATCCGCCCCGCACACCCGCGCCGCCGGCCCTGCCCTCGATGCCGCAGGTTTCACGGAAACGCTCTGACGCGCCGCTCCCCGTAACGCCCCTGCCCCATCCCGCGCCGCCCGCGCTCCCGCATCAAGAGCCGCCCGGCGGCGGCGCCGGTGCTGTCGGCCCGTTTTCAATCATGTCCTACTCACCGTCCCCCGGGTCCCAAAGCCCGCTCTCCCGCTCGGGATCCGAGGCGCGGGGTATCGAGAGGTATTATCAAGGCAATGCGGAGGAAAGTATTCGGGAGTTTGAGGCGCTCCTTCAAGCCGAACCGGAAAACCAGCGCATTAACGGGGAACTAGCCCGCCTCTACGCTGAAACCGGACAGGGAAGACGCGCTGCGGAGGCTCTTGAGCGTATCCGGCCCCGTTCCGCCGACGCGGAGCGGGAACTTTTTCTCGCGCTCTGCCGTGTCGGGGACGACCGGAAAGCCCTGGCCCTCCTCCCCCTTTCCCAAGAAACCGCCGAAACCCTGTTTTATGAAGCGCTGCTGCGGCGGGACCGGGGGGAGTGGGAAAAAGCCGAGTCCCTCCTGCGAAAAAGCCTTGGGGCGGAGAGTTTCCGGCCATTAGGCTGGCTGCTCCTGGGGGAAATACTTGCCGGCGCGCCGCTCTTTAACTATGCGGAAGCGGAAACCTGCTTCAGAACCGCCCTCCGTCAGGATGCGGAAATGCGTATCGCCCTTTTCCCGTTGGGATTTGCGCTCCTGCGCCAGAGGCGGTATCAGGAAGCCCACTCCTATCTCAGCCGCGCCCGCCGGTATTTTCCCGCGAACAGCCGCATTGCCGAAAGCCTTGCGGAAGCTGCGGGTATGATGCCGCTGGAAAGCGGGGGAAAAGCGCCGGAACGCCGCCGGATCAGCGCGGTGCCGCCTGTGGTGCGGGCCTTGCGCCAGCCGGATCTGGTAACGGTGCGCGTGGGGCTTATGGAGGGGCAGACCCTTGTTACCGTAAAAACCGGCGGGCCGTATACCCTGAAAACCGGCGGAGCCGGCGCGGTATTCAACGGAAACGGCTCCGAGCAGTTGTGGATAAGCCGGCAGAATAGCAGGCTTCTCATACAGAATCAGGGGGAACAAACCGTGCTGGCCTCTGATACTCCTGTGGTTCTCGCGTATCAGAACCCCGACACAACCACCATTGTAGGCGGGTCAAACGGGGAAGACCGCGCCTATCGGGGCAGCATCGAGTTTCGGATCGCGGAAAGCCGCGTTACGGTGATAAACATTCTTAATATAGAAGAATACCTCTACGGCGTTATTCCCGCCGAAATGCCCTCGTCATGGCCCCAGGAGGCGCTCAAAGCCCAGGCAATCGCGGCGCGGTCGTATACGCTGGCGTATCTGGGACAGTATCGGGAGCGGGGCTTTGACCTCTATGGCTCGGTGCTTTCCGCCGCGTACCGGGGCGTTACGGGGGAAGCGGCATCCACTACCGCCGCAGTGGATGCCACCAGAAGCGTGTATCTTACCGCCGGCGGTAAGCCCTTTAGAGCCTATTACTCGGCAAACCACGGGGGCTACAGCGAAAATACCGTTTCCGTGTGGGGAGACGAGACGTTTAACGCGGCGGTGCCGGATAAACTGGCGGCGCCCCGCACCGCCGCCTTTTCCCTTGACCGCCTTGCCCGCTGGATACAGGACCGCCCAGAATCTTACTCGTCAATGCCCAATCTCCATTCAACCCAAGCGTACCGGTGGGAAAAGTGGGTATCGGTTGAGGAGATCCAAAGCCGGAACGCGGAGTACGGCGCCATAGGAGACATACTCGCCATTATAAGCAGGGGCAGAGGGATTTCAGGCAGGATACACGATATAGAAATGCGCGGTTCTCTGGGGGTTATGCGGATTAAGGGGGACCGGATTCGCAGCCGTTTGGGGGGGCTGCGGAGCAACCTCTTTACCATACAGGCCAAGCTCGGTAAGAACGGGGCGCCGGAATACTTTATCTTTCAAGGCGCCGGCTGGGGGCATGGGGTCGGGCTTGACCAGAGCGGCGCCGCGGGCATGGCTCAGGCGGGCTTTTCCGCGGAACAGATCCTCGCGCACTATTACCCCCTTGCGGAGCGTACAAGCGGTGCGCCGCGCAGGTAAATTTTTTCCATTTTCTTTTTCTTTTATATATTACCTTAGAAAAACCGCCTCCGGCGGTTCCGGTTTGGCCGCACACGGTTAGGTAACGATGCGAATAACCTGAAAAAGCACCTGTAGGTAAGCGGAGGTTCTCTCCCCCCTACGCCGCCAGCAACCGCTTCGCGCCGGAAAAACCGTGCGCGTTTCGGGCTACGCGGGCTGGCCGGCGGTCAGTTTTCTGGCGATTTCCACGATTTCAAAGACTTCAAGCTGGTCGTCCGCCTGTATACTGTCAAAATTATCAAATCCTATGCCGCACTCATAACCCGCGGCCACTTCCTTCACATCATCTTTAATACGCCGCAAGGACGAAATCTTTCCCGTATGCACCACGATGCCGTCCCGAATAACATTGACGCTTGCGTTGCGCTTCACCGTACCGGTCTGCACATAACATCCTGCGATAGTGCCGAACTTGGGGGTCTTGAACGTCTGCCGCACTTCCACCGTGGCGATAACCTCTTCTTTCGTGTCCGGCTTGAGCATCCCTTCCATGGCTTGCTGTATTTCCTCAACCGCTTTGTAAATAACGTTGTATTTCCGTATGTCAACCTTCTCCTGTTCCGCGAGCTGTTTCGCCTTGGGAACAGGCCGCACGTTGAACCCGATGATTATCGCGTTGGAGGCGATAGCCAAGTCAACGTCTCCTTCGTTAATGGCCCCGGGCAGCGCCTGAATCACGTTCAGCCTGACTTCCTTGTTGGAAAGTTTTTCCAGACTTGAGCGCAGCGCTTCGGTGGAACCCTGCACGTCGGCTTTAATAATAACCTTAAGTTCCTGAATGGCGCCGTCGCTTATGGTGTCGTAAAGATTATCAAGGGTTATCTTCTTGGTGTTCTTGGCATCCTCAAAGCGCTTAAGTTCCTGCCGTTTGGCGGAAATGCCCCGGGCGGTCTTTTCGTCCTCTACCACCTGGAGCGGATCCCCTGCGTTTGGTACCCCCTCAAAGCCCACAACCTCGATAGGCATGGCGGGCGTGGCCTTATTAACCCGTCCGCCCTTGTCATTGAAAAGCGCCCGCACCTTGCCGGGCCACACGCCGGCCACAAAAGAGTCCCCGATTTTGAGAGTCCCTTTCTGTACCATAACGGTCGCCACAATGCCCCGCCCGTGGTCAATGCGGGATTCGAGAATCTTGCCTTCTGCCTGCCGGTTGCAGTTGGCTTTCAAATCAAGCATCTCCGCCTGTAGCAAGATAGAGTCAATAAGTTTGTCCAGCCCCTCCTTGCGGAGCGCCGAAAGCTCCACAAACATGGTTTGGCCGCCCCACTCCTCCGGCTGGAGGGCCAGCTCGGAAAGCTGGCTCTTGACCCGATCGGGATTGGCTTCCGGCTTGTCTATCTTGTTTACCGCCACGATGATAGGAACATTCGCTTCTTTGGCGTGGTTGACTGCCTCGATGGTCTGGGGCATAACCCCGTCATCAGCAGCCACCACCAGCACCACAATGTCCGTTACCTGCGCGCCTCTGGCACGCATACGGGTAAACGCCTCATGGCCCGGGGTATCAAGAAAGGTGATTTTGCCGCCTGGCGTATCCACGATATAGGCGCCGATATGCTGGGTAATGCCGCCAAACTCGCCGGCCACCACGTCGGAACTACGGATGGCGTCAAGGAGCTTCGTTTTGCCGTGATCAACGTGTCCCATGACCGTTACCACCGGCGGGCGGGTTGTCATGTCGCTTTCATCATCCGCGCCGGTCTCAATAACCGTCTCGTCATAAAGGCTTATAATCCGCACCTCGGCGCCGAACTCGGATGCCAAAAGCGTGGCGGTGTCCGCGTCGATCTGCTCGTTAATCGTAACCATCATGCCCATACTCATAAGTTTCTGAATAAGATCCGAGGCCTTGAGGTTCATCTTCCGCGCCAATTCGGAGACCGAAACCACCTCCATAATATCAATGAATTTCGGCACCGGATTGACGGTATGGGCGATTTTTTTCTTGGTCTGAAGGAGTTTCTCCTCCATTTCCAGCTCTTTGTCCCGTCTGGTGTACACGGGCTTTTTGGCCTTAAAGGTCTTTTTGGCAGTTCCCTTGGGGTCGAGAATGGGCGAGCTTTGGGTCGTACCTGCCGCCCCTGCAATGGGCGGACGCCCGCCGGGGCGATTGAGGCCGCCCCCGGGACGCGGGGGATTAAAGCCCCCGGGACGCGGAGTTCCCTGAAAACCCGGCCTTCCCCGGGGACGCGGTCCGCCGGGTCCGCTAAAGTGGCGCGGCCCGCCGGACTGACCGCTTTCGGCGGTTCGGGGCCCCACGAACTTGCCCCCTGTCCGTGCAACCGGTGCGTTGGGGCGCGGTCGGAACGTGCCGGCGCCGCTCCGGTTTTGATGCCCCTCGTCCCGCGAATGTCGGGGCCCCACGAACTTGCCGCCGACCTTGCCCGCCGCCGCGTTGGGGCGCGGGGTGGTCGGCAAAGACGACACGCCCCGGGGAAACGGGCCAGTGCGCTGGATTTGATCCGGCCCTTTCCCCTCTTTGGGGCCGGGGCTTTCTTTGGTGGATTCTTTCGAGACTGTAGGCGGGGTTGGTACTGAGGCTGAAGAGGCGACTGAAGAACCCGCCGCCGGAACCAAAGGCGCGGGAGAAAAAGATTCTTTAGCCGGTTCCACGGCCTGCGCCGAATCCTTTCCGGGGCTTTGTCCGGCGCCGCCTATTCTGCCCCTGGACGCGAGGTGCGTCGTTTCCCCCTGCGACACGGCGGTAACAATTTTTTTCCGGTGCGCCGGCGCGACCGGCTCCGAATCAGAGGCGGGCGCTTTTTTCACCCTGACTACTTTTTTCCGAGGCGGGCGCTCCCCGGTTTCCGCAGGCGCTTTCGCGGCCTCCTCTGTAATCTCCGGCCCGTGCTTTTTAATGAGTTCCGCCTTTTCTTGTTTTTTTTCTAATTCCTCAGTCATAATCTACCTTAATAAAGATTTCAGGCGCTTTTTTAAAAAAGCGCGCCTCGTTTATTCTTCCTCATATTCAAAACTCAACCCGATACCGCAGAGCGGGCATTTGGTCATCTCAAGGGTTATTTTGGCCCCGCATTCGGGACACTCGTACTCTTCGGATTCCTCCGCCTCAGACAAAGCAGGTGAATCCGGTCCCGCAGGCTTGTCCGCCCCCTGCGCCGGCGCATCCTCTTCCTCTTCCTCAATAATCTCCACATACTCGTCTATCAGTTTCCGCAGCGTATCAAGCTGTTCCGTCGTTAGAGCGCCTATGGCCGCAAGCTCCTCCGCCGAAAGGGAGATAAAGTCTTCGATGTAGTCGATTTTGTGTTCCAGAAGGATGGCCACTACCGTTTTATCCACCCCGGGAAGTTCGGAAACCCGGGAAATTTCGTCGCCGAAAAGTTCGGAAACCGCCCGGCGGGACTCGGCTTTAATATCCATCTGCGCCACCTGGGAATCGGTTTTCACGTCGATATTCCAGTCAACCAGCCGGTTGGCAAGTTTCACGTTAAGCCCCTGCTTGCCGATAGCCAGAGAAAGCTGGGACTCGTTTACCACCGCCAGGGCCTGGCGCTTGTTCTCGTCCAGGATGATAACATCCCGAACCTCCGCCGGAGAAAGGGCGTTGATAATGAACTTGCGCGGGTCAACCTCGTATTTGAGCACATCTATCTTTTCCCCCTCAAGCTCCTTTATGACCGTCTGTATCCGCACCCCTTTGAGACCCACGCAGGCGCCCACCGGATCCACGTCTTTTTGATTGGAATACACCGCCATCTTGGTACGGTACCCCGGCTCGCGGACGATCTTATGAATCTCCACGGTTTTATCGTAGATTTCCGGCACTTCCACCTCAAAAATAGCCCGCACAAACTCGGTATGGGTTCTTGAAAGCGTTACCTTGATGCCTGCGGACTTTTCGTTCTTTTCCACGTCAACAATAAGCGCCTTTATCCGGTCGTTCGTATGGTACACTTCCCGCGGGGACTGAAACTTCTTGGGCAGCGTGCCTTCCAGTTTTCCGAGGTCCACATAGATCATGCCGTTCTGTTCCCGCTGATAATACCCGATGATAATCTCCCCTATCTTTTCTTTGTATTCGGAATAGAGGGTATCTTTCTGTATCTCCCGAATAGACTGCCTCGCGGTTTGTTTGGCGCTCTGCACCGCGCCGCGGTCAAACTTTGTGGGGTCAATCTCGATGAGTATCTCGTCGCCGATTTCCGCCTCCGAGTTAAGTTCCAGCGCCTCTTCTACCTCTATTTCGGAAAGCGGGTCATAGACGCTGTCAACAATTTTCTTTTTTGCGTAAATCGAAACCTCGCGGTCGTTTTTAAACCTGACCACCGCGTTTTCCAGGTTTCCGTACCTGCGTTTATACGCGGCCACAAGGGTTTTTTCAATGGTTTGCAGGATGAGTTCCCTGGACATCCCCCGATCCTGCATGAGATGCTGGATTGCTTCAGACACATCTATTGCCACGGGCTAACCCTCCTCCTCTGCGCGATCTAATTTCGCTTTGGCGATAACCTCATATTTTAATGGTATCATTCCGTCCTTTCCTTTAAGCGCCAGCCCGTTTTCATCGGCGGATTGGAGAATACCGCCGGACCAATCGGAAATATCCGTTCTGAAACAGCGGATCCCCCGTCCGATATAATGCGTAAGTTCGGCGCCGTCTTTAATAATCCGGTCAGTGCCCGGCGAGGACACTTCGACCGAGAGGTTTTGGCCTGAAAAGGCCAGTTCCAGACGGGGAATCAAGGCGCGGTGCGCGTTTGAGCAGTCATCCACGCTTATTACGCCGCCTTTACAGATCACCGCTTTCACCTGAACCCCTGCCTTTCCTCGAAACACCGACAGGTCTATCAGGGACATACCCAGGCCGCGCACGATCTCGTCCGCTGCATCGAATAAAGGGTCTTTTTCTTTGGGGGTGAACCGCACCGGCGTCTCCTGTTTTCCCTACGTGATTTCCGCGTTTTTCCCGGTCTTTCCACATTTTTCGATAAAAAAGGGCCGTCGAACGACCCTCTTTTATGACGAATGTTCGACTGTTCCCTAACAGTATCAATACCGAAAACCTTTGTCAACCGGTTGGCCGGCCTGTTCCGTAAACATCCCGCGTTGCGCCTGTAAGCCGCCTGCGCCGCGGCGCTTGACCGTGCCGCCATTGGTTTGTTAGTATGCTTTTTCATAATGTACTTTCCACTATCTCTCTTTCATAACACCGCGTTCCTCTCAGGGCATAGTATGACCCAAACGACAAACGACAAACGACAAACGACAAACGACAAACGACAAACGAATTATGGGGATGCGATTGGGCTTGTCAAGCATTTCTTGCACGAATTGTATCTTTTTTAAAAAAAATTTTTAAGCCTCCGGCTGTTTCAAACATGGCCGCGTGTTGTTTCCGAATGGTGCAACACCCTGTCCGGTGAGCGCGTCAGTGCTGCCCAGGCGCGGCCAGCCTCCGGCTGTTTCAGCATGGCCGCAGCCTCCGGCTGTTTCAAACAGGGCCGCCTGTTGCTTCAAAGTGGTGCAACACCCTGTCCGGTTACATTACCGGCTGCCGCCCAGGCGCAGCCAGCCTCCGGCTGTTTCAAACAGGGCCGCCTGTTGCTTCAAAGTGGTGCAACACCCTGTCCGGTGAGCGCGTCAGTGCTGTTGAGGCGCGGCTACGCTCTCGCGCAGCCTCTGGCGGTTCGGGAGCCGTGCGTTGTTGTGCGCACGGTAAGGGGACAGTTGTTGTTCGGGGCGCGTGGCATGACGCTTATGAAACCGTCGGAGACGGCGCGTCTCGCACGGCTAGTCTGTCTGCGTCTGCCATGAGCCGCTCTGTTTTTATGGAAGAAAGATAAGAAAGGGAAGAAAGAAAAAAGGGGGATACCAATGAGAAACATAGTGATTGGTGTGCGCGTGGTGGCTGCGGCGCTGCTTCTGTCCGGCTGCGCCTCTGAAAAGAATACCGGCGCCGAGGCGGTCAAGCGGAATACCGCGGCGTTTGAAAGGGCAATGGCCGCGAATGATTTTGAGGCCATGACCCGTCTTGCTGCGGCGCACGCGGGGCGGATGAACGCGGTGGAATGTATGGGAGACGCGATAAACCCTGACTGGACGCCCGGTTTTAACGCCCGCCATACCATTCGGGTCTTGGAGCTACTCATAAAGCACGGCGGGGATGTGAACGGGCGGGTTTCCATGGGTCCGCGGGACACATGGTACAGCACCCCGCTGCTGCGTCCGGCGCTGCTTTTAAGGCGGCTGGACGTGGCGCGTTTTCTGCTTGAGCAGGGGGCCGATCCGAATGCCTCCGCGCTGCTGCTGGGAGAGCGCGAGTCCTATCATCCGATACTGGCGCTTTTTGCCGGTGAGGGCGAGCTTGAGAGCGTCCGGTTTCTGGTGGAAAACGGCGCGGACATTGAGATTTCTGATAACCGGAAGCGGACCGCGTTATGGCTGGCTGCGGACCGGAACCGCTTTGAGGTGGCGCGGTTTCTGGTTGAGAACGGCGCCGACGTGCGTACACGGGACAGCGAAAACAAAACCCCGGCTGACGCGGCCCGTGAGAAAGGGCATACCAGGGTATACGACTACCTGAAGGCACAGCCTCCGGCTGTTTTAAACAGCATCCTGTAAAGCGGCTCACCGTAATCGTTGACCGCTTGGAGGCGCTTCGCATGACGCTTATGGAACCGTCGGAGACGGCGGCGGTTTTAAACGGCGTCCTGTAAAGCGGCTCACCGTAATCGTTGACCGCTTGGAGGCGCATTAGCGTGGTGTGTCCCTGCGTTACGGGTGCAAGCCCGCGCCTCACGGGTGCAAGCCCGCGTGTTGCGGGTGCAAGCCCGCGTGATGGGGATACGTGTCCGCGCCTTGGGGATACGTGTCCCTGCGCTGGAGAGAGGACTCGCCGTTTTAGGGAGAGGACATTCCGCGACAGGAAGAGAAGCGCCTGTCGCGGAACCGCGTACCTTTGTCGCGGGGACAGAGCAAATACGGAAGCGCCGGCGGCGGGGTACGGTTCTGTCTCGCGCCGCAAAGCGGGCCGCACGGGAAAAAGACGCGCCGCGAAATGTATCGACGCGCACCATAAAACCATAGAGGGAAAATAATACGGAGGAAGGGCATGGGTACACGGTTTTTGCCGGCTTTGCTGCGCGTAGCGGGAAGTGTAGGGAAGAAATGGGGAAAAGCGGCGGTCTGTCTTATGCTGGCCGGGTGCGGCATAGAGGAGGATACACTCAACCGCGCCGCGCTTTCGGTGAGCGGGCGCGCCAAAGTGGGGGAGACACTCAGCGCGGTCGGTTCCGGCGCTCTGATAGGAGACGTTCATTGGTACTACTCTTCCGACAAAATCACGATACATCATATCCGCGACGGCGTATCCGGCGCGCATAACAGCCGGTTTACCATTCCGCCGACGGTTCACGACGTCTCATTGGTATCCCGCTATATTATGGCGCGGCGCTTGTGTTACGGCGCCAGCGTGGACAGCCCCTGGATCGGCCCGGTCGAGCCCGCAGCCGCCAGCCCGCCGGCGGCGGGAGGCATATAAGCTTCCTGCCCGCCGGCGGCGGGCGGCACAAAAGCTTCCTGATACGCGGCTCAAAGCAGTAGCAGTCCGCTGAGAGGGCGCTCCGCAAGAAGCCGCTACCGTGGGGTGCGGGGAGGCTGGCCTCCCCGCGTCTCTTACACGCGCAAGCGTAGCCGCAGCCATGACTGTCCCCCCGCTTCGCACGACTGTCCCCCCGCTTCGCATGACTGTCCTCCGCTTCGCATGACTGTCCCCCGCTTCGCATGACTGTCCCCCGCCCCGCATGACTGTCCCCCGCCCCGCGCACGACTGTCCCCTCGCGCCGCACGACTGTCCCCTC
>JAITHR010000033.1 GCA_031279895.1 Spirochaetaceae bacterium | reverse complement strand
GGTACGTGCTCGGTTCGATTGTCATCGCGGGGCCTGTTATCAGTTACTATATTATTATTAAAAACATGAATGCCCTGGCCGGCGCGTACAACGAAAAAGCCGACCCGCAGCCTCCGCCGTCTCCGACGGTTTCACCCGCCAGCGGGTTTTAAACGGCGTCATGCGCCGCGCCTGTACGCGGGCAGCCTCCGGCTGTTCCATAAGCGTCCTGTGGTGCGCGGCAAAGCAGGCGGGGACAGCTTACAGGCGCGGCGTGGTACGCGGACAGCCTCCGGCTGTTTCAGTAGCGTCCTGTGGTGCGCGGCAAAGCCGGACGGTCAGCTGACAGTCGCGGTTTGAGGCGCGTGGCGGGCAGCCTCCGGCTGTTTCAGTAGCGTCCTGATACGCGCCTGTAAGCGGTCAATGACTGCTTCGAGCCGCTTCGCGGGAAGCTTTTGTGCCACCCGCCGCCGGCGGGCTGTTGCATGGGTAGGGGGTTTTGTGTTATGGTAAGCATAGGAGTTGCTTATGGGAAGGATAAAAAGCGCCTTGGAGCTTGCGCTCGAACGAACCGATTCGGTTAAAAGCGACAAGGCAAGCATCGGACAGTTTGAGGCGAAACAACAGGGGAAGCGTGCGGCCAACGCATTTCTCGAAAATAACGGCGCCTCTTTGGAAGAGGCCGTACAAAAAGCCCCGAAAGAACAGCGGGACGCGGTGAAACAGGGCATATTTGACACGCTGGTATCCCAGATCGCCCTGCCGTCTTCCAAAGACGACGAGCGCAGGATACAGTCGATCGGCAAGGGGCTTGGGGCCGTTATCTCCGACCCGAAGTTCACCGCGCTGTATAAGCAGTTTATCCACGCGGCGTCCCGATACCTTGACGAAATCGACCAGTACGTCGAAGCCATCCAGCGGCAGTACGCGCCGAAACTGCGGCAAAAAGAGGAAGAGGTCTCCCGCCGCCTGGGTCGCCAGGTGAAACTTGACCCGTTTCAGGATCCCGAGTTCGTGGCGTTCTATAACCAGCATATCAACGCCCTCAAAGAAACCTACCAGTCCGTCGTGGAACAGGTCCGGGAACAGGCGAAACTGCTCTTTTGCCCGCCGGCTTAGGGGTGCGAAAGCGGGTTGCTTCGCGCGCGGCGCTCGTGTATAATCGGCTCTATGACCTATCATAAAATGCGGAATAACAAGCTGGGCCCCAGAGTGGTAAAAGCGCTGAAAGAGCGGCGTTTTGAGGCGTGGTATTGCGAAGAAAAGGAAGACGCGGCGGTTCTGGCGCTTTCCCTTATCCCCAAAAACGACATTGTCTCATGGGGCGGCTCCCTTACCGTTGCCGGACTGGGCATACCGGAGCGGCTCGTCTCCGACGGCGTCGCGGTCCTCGATCGGGATAAAGCTGCCGGCCCGGAAGAAAAGCACGAGATCATGCGGAAGGCTTTCAGCTGCGATACCTACCTGACCGGCGCGAACGCCGTAAGCGAAGACGGCCAGCTCGTAAACATCGACCGTATCGGCAACCGTATCGCGGCTCTGCTGTACGGGCCCAAACAGGTCGTCGTGATCTCCGGTATGAATAAAGTGGTGAAAACCCTTGACGACGCCATAACCAGAGCGCGAACCGTTGCGGCGCCCCTTAATACCCAACGGTTTCCCCAGCTGCGTATTCCCTGCTCCGGAACCGGCGCCTGCGCGGACTGCCGTTTCCCCGATTCGGTTTGTTCCCATATTGTTATTACCAGATTGTGTTATCCAGAAGGCCGGATAAAGGTAATCCTTGTTGGAGAGGATCTGGGTTTTTAGCATAACGCAAAACCCGTCGGGGGAGTGCGCGGAGAAAAAGCGTAGGACCTTAAAATTTTACGCTTTGACAGCTTGACTTGACCGTATAAATGATAGTATTTTTCTTAAATACTATCATACGTGATTGTATGCCCTTGTAGCTCAGTCGGCAGAGCATATCCATGGTAAGGATAAGGTCAACGGTTCGATTCCGTTCGAGGGCTTTCCGCACCGGCGGCCAACAGGTGGGACGGGGCGGCGGAGATGGGGGCGGAGAGGGAGAGGGAGACGGAAGCGGGCAGCGCGGGGTGAGCGGCGGAGATGGAGACGGGAGCGGAAGCGGGCAGACGGAAGCGGCGCGGTAGGGAAAAAGATGATACATAACAAACAGGGAAGAGGCTAAAGATGGCATCAAAAAAGACGGCGGTTGAACTTATCGCCTTGCAATGTACCGAATGCAAGCGGAAGAATTACACCACCAAGAAAAATCGGCGGAATATCCAGGAGAAACTGGAGTTTAATAAATACTGTCCCTTTGACAGAAAACATACCCTTCACAAAGAAACGAAAATCAAGTAGCTTATACGCTTTAGGCCAGTAGCTCTAATGGTAGAGCGTCGGTCTCCAAAACCGAATGTTGTGGGTTCGAGTCCTACCTGGCCTGGCTTTTAGAATAAAGGGGACCCTATGAACAAAATAGTGCAGTTTTTGAAAGAGTCGTATAATGAGTTGCGGAAGGTTCTGTGGCCCAGTCGTGAGGATGTGATAAGCTCTGTTAAAGTAGTTATCATTTCCACGATTATTATCGCTTCGGTTCTGGGTTTGGTCGATGTAATCCTGCTCCTTGGGGTGCAGGCAATATTTTAACAGGCGTAAAGGAAAACTATGGCTGCGGGCTGGTATGTCCTTCATACCTATTCGGGATACGAGAACAAAATAGAAAAAACAATACGGCTTATGATTGGAAACGGGGAGCTTGATAAGGAAATTGTTCGGGATATAAAGGTGCCTTCCGAAGAGGTGGTGGAAATTAAAGACGGCAGGAAGCGGACCATAACCAAGAAATTCCTTCCGGGCTATATTCTTTTGGAAATGGATATTCCAGAACTTGACTGGAAGAAAACGTGTTCCAAGATACGGTCTATTCAAGGCGTTACCGGTTTTGTGGGAACTCCGGCGGATAGGCGTCCCCAGCCGCTTCCCGCGGACCAGGCCCGGAGCATACTGCAAAAATCCGGCGAAATCAAAGGAGAGCGGCCCGTGCGTACCAAACAGGCTTTCGCGTCGGGAGAACAGGTTAAGATCATCGAGGGGCCCTTCGAGTCTTTCGCCGGAGTTATTGAAGAGGTTAATCAGGAAAAAAGCAAACTCAAGGTTATGGTGGGCATTTTTGGCCGGAACGTACCGGTAGAGGTTGATTTTTTACAAGTCGAGAAAGTATAGCGGTCTGCCGCTATGTTGGTATGATTGGTATGATGGGAGTTTCCGTTTGCCGGAAACGTTATCTCGGAGGAAGCGCCGAGTATACCACAAGAGGAGAAATATATGGCAAAGAAAAAAATTGCCGCGGTTATTAAGCTGCAATGCCCGGCGGGAAAAGCCACGCCTGCGCCGCCGGTGGGCCCCGCCTTAGGGCCCCACGGGGTCAGTGCGCCCCAGTTTGTCCAGCAGTTTAATGACCGGACAAAAACGATGGAGGCGGGGCTGATTATACCGGTGGTTATCACCGTGTACGCGGACAAGTCTTTTGCCTTTATCCTTAAAACACCGCCTGCTGCGGTCCTGATAAAGAAGGCGGCGGGCATTGAGAAAGGCTCGGGCGAGTCCCACAAAGTCAAAGTAGGCAAACTGTCCAGGGTGAAACTGGAAGAGATCGCCAAACTCAAAATGCCGGACCTATCCGCCAATGACGTGGCGGGAGCTATGAAAATCATTGCCGGTACCGCCCGCTCAATGGGCGTCGAGGTGGAAAAATGAGACGCGGCAAAAAATATCTCGATGCCTTAAAAAAATATGACGGCGCGGCCTCGTATGCTTTGAAAGAGGCGCTCAATGTAATCAAAACCCTTTCTTACGCCAAGTTTGACGAGACTGTTGAGTTGTCCGTTAAGCTCAACCTTAAAAAGAGCCAATCAGTGAGAGATACCGTGGTGCTTCCCAATCAGTTCAAGGGTGAAAAACGGATACTGGTGTTCTGTAAGGCCGAAAAAGAAAAAGAGGCGCAGGATGCCGGCGCCGTCTATGTAGGGGCTGAAGACTTAATCGAAAAAATCAAAGGCGGGTGGCTGGATTTTGATGTGGCCGTAGCCACGCCGGATATGATGAAAGACGTGGGAAAACTCGGCATGGTATTAGGCCGGCGAGGACTCATGCCGAACCCCAAAACCGGAACCGTTACGTTTGATTTGAAAGGGGCTTTGGCGGAACTGCGGAAGGGGCGCACTGAATTCCGTGCCGATAAGACCGGAGTGGTGCATCTTGCGGTAGGGAAGATCTCTATGGAAAGCGAGAAAGTTGCGGAAAATGTCCGGGCCGCAGTAGCGGAGATTAAACGGAAACGTCCGGTGGACGCGAAGGGAGAGTTTATTCGCAGTATTTCGGTAGCTTCCACTATGGGGCCGGGAATATGGGTTTTAATCAAGGACGAGGAGTAATCTATGGCGATTGTGGCGAAGAAGATACAGGATGCTAAAGTCGCGTCGATACAAGAATTAAAAGAAGGATTTGAGCAGGCAAAAGATTTTATCTTTGCCGATTACCGGGGACTTACGGTTGAACAGATCACCGCCCTGCGGAAACAGCTTCGCGGCAAAGACGCGGCATTTAAGGTGGTGAAAAATAACTTTGCCCGGATTGCCTTTGAGAATTTATCCGCGCCTGATGTATCAAGCTATCTCGTTGGTCCTACGGCAATAGCGATTGCCCCCAAAGACGCCAACGAGGTTGCCAAAATCCTCTTTGACTATATCAAAGAGGTTCCGTCTCTCAAGATAAAAGGCGCACTGGTAGGAGATACCGTCTATAACGCCGCCCAAGCCGAAGCCTTTTCCAAACTGCCGGGCAAACTGGAACTGATTTCTATGCTTATGTCCGTTCTCAACGCTCCGGTTCGAAATCTTGCCGGCACTATCAATGATATAAATGCCCGCCTGGTTCGCGCCATCAAAGCGGTGGGGGACAAGAAAGCGGAAACCGTGTCATAAAAGATAAGCCTTCAGGCTTCTCATGCTGCGTCCTGTTGGTTTTAAAAGGCGTCCCGTATGGGCCGCGTAAATTTGTGTATTTAGATGTAGGAGAAGATAATATGGCAGCCCTTTCTGTTGAAGAGATCGTTGAAGCGATTTCATCCATGACGGCTCTGGAAATTTCAGAGGTAGTTAAAGCGTTAGAGGAAAAATTCGGCGTTTCCGCAGCAGCCCCTATAGCGGCAATAGCCGCAGTGGGACCGGGCGGCGGTGCCGGCGGCGCGGAACCTGTTGAGGAACAGACCGAATTTAACGTTATTCTTAAGTCGTTTGATGATTCCAAGAAAATCGCGGTTATCAAAGAAGTCCGCGCAGTTACCGGTTTGGGTCTTAAAGAAGCCAAAGATTTGGTGGAAGGTGCGCCTAAACCCCTTAAGGAAAATGTCTCTAAAGAAGAGGCCGCAAAAATTAAGGATCAGGTCACTGCCGCCGGCGGTACTGTTGAAATTCAGTAAACTTAGCGACAAACAGGTCTATTTTTCTCGTAAACAAAGGCTTCCGGCGGATGTCCGGGGGCTTTTTATAATTATTTGAGCCGCCAGGAGGGTGAATTGATGGTAAAAGAGGGATCCTATGCTAGACGGAAGTATATCGGTAAAGATATTCAAGATGTAATGGAACTTCCGGATCTTATTGACATTCAACTTTGTTCGTATGAACGTTTTCTGCAAAGAGAACGTTTAAGGAACCATGAAGCCCTTGAAGCGCAGGGGCTCGCGGAAGTTTTTTCCACAACCTTTCCCATTGAAAGTCCTAATGGCGATATGGTTCTGGAATATGAATATTACACCTTAGACGAAGAGAATATTAAATTTTCCGAGCAGGATTGTAAACAAAAAGGACTGACCTATTCGGTTTCCCTCAAGGCGCGAGTAAACCTGATTTTTCAACAGACCGGTGAAATCCGCCAAAAAGACATCTATATGGGAGATATTCCCATTATGAGCGAGCGGGGGACCTTTATCATAAACGGCGCGGAACGGGTGGTTGTATCCCAGATACACCGGTCTCCGGGGGTTATCTTCAGCCATGAAAAAAACATCTTTTCATCCCGTATCATTCCTTACCGCGGCTCTTGGCTGGAATTTGAAATCGATCAGAAAAAAGAATTAATCTATGCCAAGATCGACCGAAAAAAGCGGATTCTGGGAACCATATTCCTCCGCGCCCTGGGCTATGAAAATCGAGAAGAAATCATTAAGGCATTCTATAAGGTAGATACCTTGGAGGTTATTGACGATCGGGAAACCCGCGAGCGATTCTCCGGCAAAGTGCTTGCGTCCGCTGTATGGATCGCCTCTGCTGAGGGGACGGGGATGACCGAAGGCGCCGACGGTACCGATGTATCCAGAAAAAAGCTCTACAGGGCTGGAGAGAGGCTACACCCTCATAATGTGGATGAACTATTGCTTAACAATATACGTTCTGTGGAGGTTATTAACTTTGACGATCCCGAATCGCTCAATTCATCCATGTTGCTTAACTGTTTTGAGCGGGAAGAAATCAAATTTCTCAAAGATGATCCAGAACGAGACGAGCCTTCCAAAGAAGACGCTCTTTCGGCGGTCTATTCGGTACTTATGCCCGGCGAGTCCATCACTGTTGACGCCGCGGAGAAAGATCTTATGGGTATGTTCTTCAATTCTCGACGATATGATTTAGGCAAGGTGGGACGTTATAAACTCAACAAAAAGTTTGATTTCAAACCGGCTATAACAGAGTTTACCTTGACTAGGCAAGATATTATTGCAACCATGAAATATCTTATCAAAGTCTATGTGGGAGTTGATAATATCGACGATATTGACCATTTGGGAAACCGACGGGTTCGATCAGTGGGAGAACTCATGGCTAACGCCATGAAGACCGCGTTCAGTCGCATGGAGCGGATTGCCAAGGAGCGGATGAGTCTCAAAGAAACAGATACAATCAAGCCGCAAGATTTGATTTCGATTAAGCCTGTAGTGGCGGCAATAAAAGAATTTTTCGGTTCCAGTCAGCTTTCCCAATTTATGGATCAGGTGAATCCTCTGGCGGAACTAACCCATAAACGGCGGCTCAACGCACTGGGACCCGGCGGTCTGTCAAGGGATCGGGCGGGTTTTGAGGTACGGGATGTGCATTACACCCATTATGGCCGTATGTGTCCCATTGAAACACCAGAAGGGCCGAATATCGGGCTTATCGTATCCTTAGCAAACTATACACGAGTGAATGAATATGGATTTCTGGAAACTCCCTATCGTAAAGTCAGCGAAAAAATGGCTACAAAAGATATTGAGTATCTGTCCGCTATGGATGAAGACCGGTACTATATTGCCCAAGCTTCAGCAAAGCTGAACAATGACGGGTCTTTTGTGGATGAGCAGATATCATGCCGCCGTCAAGGAGATTATACCACAAAAAACCCTGAGGATATTCATTATATGGATGTGTCTCCCAAACAGATTATTTCAGTTTCCGCGTCCCTTATTCCGTTTTTGGAGCATGATGACGCTAACCGAGCGCTCATGGGTTCAAATATGC
Organism: Spirochaetaceae bacterium; assembly: GCA_031279895.1. Lineage (GTDB taxonomy): Bacteria > Spirochaetota > Spirochaetia > Treponematales > Breznakiellaceae > JAITHW01. The sequence continues at coordinate 9,496 of JAITHR010000033.1, read as the reverse complement.
AGCGTCAAGCGGTGCCGTTGGTATTTCCCGAAGCGCCGCGAGTAGGTACCGGTATGGAAGGCAAATGCGCTTATGATTCAGGAGTGCTGGTAAAAGTTCGGCGCTCCGGCACGGTAGTACGGGTTACATCCTCTGAGATTCTGGTTAAATCGGATGATAATACAGGTAAACCTCCAATCTCCGGAATCAATGCCGAAGGTTTTGATGTGTACCAACTGGTCAAGTATCAGCGGACCAATCAGGATACCTGTTATAACCAGCGTCCTCTGGTGGCGGTGGGAGAACGGGTCATTGCCGGGCAGGTTATCGCCGACGGTCCCGCGACCAAAAACGGGGAGCTTGCACTAGGACGGAATGTTCTTGTTGGTTTTATACCCTGGAACGGATATAATTATGAAGACTCTATCCTCATTTCCGAACGAGTGGTGAAAGAAGATATGTTCACTTCAATCCATATAAAAGAATTTTTCACCGAAATTCGGGAAACCAAACTGGGGCCTGAAAAAATAACCAGAGACATTCCCAATACCTCTGAAAAGAGTCTGGATAACCTCGATTCCGAAGGAATTATCCGAATAGGCGCGAAGGTTCGGGCCGGAGATATTCTGGTTGGTAAAGTAACGCCAAAAAGCGAGACCGAAACCACGCCGGAGTTTAAACTCCTGAACTCTATATTCGGTGAAAAAGCGAAGGAAGTTCGAGATTCATCCCTACGGGTGCCGCACGGCATTGACGGAACCGTCATCGATATTCAACGTCTCAAGCGTACCTCCGGGGATGACCTTAATCCGGGGGTAGACGAGGTAGTGAAAGTGCTTATCGCTACGAAGCGAAAACTCAGAGAGGGAGACAAAATGGCCGGGCGTCATGGCAATAAAGGAGTCGTGGCGCGCATATTACCGGAAGAGGATATGCCCTACATGGAAGACGGTACGCCGTTGGATCTCTGCCTTACCCCTTTGGGGGTGCCTTCCCGCATGAATATCGGACAACTTTTGGAAACCGAACTTGGCTGGGCCGCGTCTACCTTGGGGGAATGGTTTTCTTCACCAGTATTCCAGTCTCCCTCAACCGAACAGATCGAAGAAAAACTCAAAGAGGCGGGGCTTCCGGTTACATCTAAGACGTACCTGCGGGACGGACGTACCGGCGAAACTTTTGTCAATCCTATTTTCTGCGGTGTGATTTATTTTCTTAAACTGCATCATTTAGTAGATGACAAGATGCACGCACGGTCAACCGGTCCTTATTCTCTTGTAACCCAGCAACCATTGGGCGGTAAAGCCCAGTTTGGCGGACAGCGCCTTGGCGAAATGGAGGTCTGGGCTTTGGAAGCCTATGGCGCAGCTAATACCTTACAGGAACTCCTTACCATTAAATCTGACGATATGACCGGACGTTCTAAGATTTATGAGGCCATTGTGAAGGGAGAACCTTCAACTACCGCGGGGATACCGGAATCTTTCAATGTACTGGTACAGGAATTACGCGGTTTGGCGCTGGATTTAACTATCTATGACAACAACGGCAAACAGATTCCCCTTACCGAGCGGGATGATGAACTCATTACCAAGTCCGGTTCTAATTTCTGATCGCGGAACACGCGCCTTTCATTGAGGAGTAAATAATGCGGGATATACAAGATTTCGATTCTATTATGATCCGTTTGGCTTCACCGGAGATGATCCGGAGCTGGTCTTATGGGGAAATAAAAAAGCCAGAGACCATCAACTATCGAACACTCCGTCCTGAAAAAGACGGACTCTTCTGTGAGCGTATCTTCGGCACCACTAAAGAATGGGAATGTTACTGCGGTAAATTCAAATCCATCCGGTATAAAGGGGTTATCTGCGACCGTTGCGGCGTTGAGGTAACTCATTTCAAAGTGCGTCGGGAGCGGATGGGGCATATCGAGCTGGCCGCACCGGTTTCCCACATTTGGTACTACCGTTCGGTACCAAGCCGTATGGGACTGTTACTGGACTTACCTATGGCGGCGCTCCGGTCGGTGCTATATTACGAAAAATATGTGGTTATGGAACCAGGCGATACGGATCTCAAAAAGATGCAGCTTCTTACCGAAGAAGACTATTACGAATCACAAGAGCGGTACGGCGGCGGCTTCACCGCAGGTATGGGCGCTGAGGCGGTGCGGGTACTTCTTGAAAACCTCAATCTGGATCAGATGGCTACGGAACTTCGTACCAAAATGATTGAGAAAGGGACGAAAAGCGATAAACGACTCTTAAAACGCATTGAAATCGTAGAAAATTTCCGCAACTCTGACAACAAGCCTGAATGGATGATTCTTGATGTGGTGCCGGTCATTCCGCCAGAACTGCGTCCTATGGTACAACTTGACGGCGGGCGCTTTGCCACTTCAGATCTGAACGATCTATACCGGCGGGTGATAAATCGGAATAATCGGCTAAAACGACTTCAGGCTCTGAACGCTCCTGATATCATCATCCGCAATGAAAAACGGATGCTTCAAGAAGCGGTTGACGCGCTTTTTGACAATTCCAAGAAGAAGCGAGTAGTGAAAGGCGCTTCCAATCGTCCGCTTAAATCTATAAGCGATATGCTTAAAGGCAAACAAGGGCGCTTTCGGCAAAATCTACTAGGAAAGCGGGTTGACTACTCTGGCCGCTCGGTTATCACCGTCGGACCTGATCTCAAGATGTGGCAGTGCGGGCTTCCGACCAAAATGGCTTTGGAACTGTTCAAGCCGTTTATCATGAAGAAATTAGTTGATAAAGATGTGGTATATAACATCAAGAAGGCCAAAATACTGGTGGAACAAGAAACACCGGAGGTTTTTGCCATTCTTGACGAAGTGGTGAAAGAGCATCCTATTCTCCTTAATCGGGCGCCCACACTGCACCGTTTGGGCATCCAGTCCTTTGAACCGGTACTGGTGGAAGGTAAAGCGATAAAACTCAACCCGTTGGTCTGCCATGCTTTCAACGCGGACTTTGACGGGGATCAGATGGCGGTTCATGTTCCGTTGACTCAAGCGGCTCAGATGGAATGTTGGACACTGATGCTCTCGGCGCGGAACCTCCTCAATCCCGCGAACGGAAAAACCATTGTTTTCCCCTCACAAGATATGGTTTTGGGAATCAACTTCCTCACCCGCATCAAGCCCAACGCGAAAGGAACAGGGCGCTATTACAGCACTATTGAAGAAATTATTATGGCGGTTGAAGCCAAGTCCCTGGATTGGGAGGCTCGGATTCACGCCAAGCTCCAAAAGGCGCCGGTTTGGGATAAAGCCGGAAATGTAGTGAAACAGGAAAAAGACGGGTTTATCGAAACCACGCCGGGCAGGATCATGTTTAATGAAGAGCTGCCTCCTGAAATACCCTTCATAAATTATGAGCTAAAAGACAAGGAGCTGCGAGGGCTTATCGAAAATATCTTTACCGAAAAAGGGTCATGGACCACAGTGAAGATGCTGGATGCCATCAAAAACACGGGCTATAAATACGCCACTATCTTTGGCGCTACCATCGGGGTTGATGATATTGTGGTTCCCAAAGAAAAAGACGAGATGATAAACAAGGCAAAGCGGGAAGTGGATTCTATTCAGAAACAGCACCAGATGGGACACATAACACAGGACGAACGGTACAATCGAGTTATTGAAGTATGGAATAAAACCAATGAAGACCTTACTAATATTATGATGAAAACGCTGAAAGCCGATCGGGACGGCTTTAATTCCATATATATGATGTCAAACTCTGGCGCACGCGGCAGCAAGAATCAGATTCGCCAGCTCGCGGGAATGCGGGGACTTATGGCAAAGCCCTCAGGGGACATCATAGAGCTTCCTATTCGGTCCAACTTCAAAGAGGGTCTTTCGGTTATCGAGTTCTTCATCTCCACCAACGGTGCGCGCAAAGGGCTTGCGGACACCGCGCTTAAAACCGCTGAGGCCGGCTATCTTACCCGCCGACTTGTGGATATTGCCCAGGACGTGGTAGTGAACGAAGACGACTGCGGCACCATCAACGGTATTTCCTATTCGGCCATTAAGGATGGTGAGGAAATCGTGGAGCCTCTTAAAGACCGTATTGTGGGGCGGTATACACTGGAACGGGTCAAACATCCCATTACGCGGGAAATTATTATTGACGTAAATGAGGAGATTACCGAGAATATCGCCAAAGCTATTGAGGATGCCGGTGTTTTATCCGTGCGGATCCGTACCGTCCTCACCTGTGAAGCAAAATACGGCGTGTGCCGCCGTTGTTATGGCCGCAACCTTGCCACCAACCGGTCAGTAGATATTGGGGAGGCTGTGGGAACTATTGCAGCTCAGTCTATCGGACAGCCTGGCACCCAGCTTACTATGCGTACCTTTCACATAGGGGGAGCTGCGACCAAAGTCAGTGAAGAAAACCGCATCTTCTTAAAGTATCCGGTCTATATCAGAGACATAGCGGGATCTCACGTTGAGATGCCGGACGGCAGACGGCTCTTTACCCGCAAGGGCTATACCATCATCAACAAGGTTATGAAAGAATTCGTTCTTGAAGCGGGTGACGAGCTTCTTGTGGAAGACGGCACACGTATCATTCAAGGCGAAGCTATCATTAAACGGGGGGGGGCTGAAATATTCTCTCCTGAAATTGCCTATGCCATGCTATTAAATGGCCGGTTATACCTCATAGGACAGGATCAGAAGATTGAGATTCGGAACGGCTCTGAGTTTGTGGTCAAAAAAGGCGAAGTGGTAGCCGCGGAAAAGACCATCGCCACTTTCGATCCTTTCTCCGACCCCATCATCGCGGAAATGTCCGGCATTATTAAATATGAGGACATCATTCCCGGCACCACGCTGAAAGAAGAAGTGGACGAAGAAACCGGCAATACCGAGAAGCGGATTACCGAATACCAACTTGAGAACAAACAGCCGCGTATCTTCATTGTTGACGAAAATGGCGCTGAGCTTACTTCTTATTTTCTTCCCGGCGGGGCGTATATTCAGGTTGATGAGGGCGATAGGATTAACGCGGGGCGCACTCTAGCCAAAACCCTTAAGGAGTCCGCCAAGGCAATGGACATTACCTCCGGTCTCCCTAGGGTAAGCGAGCTTTTTGAAGCCCGTAAGCCCAAAAGTCCTGCGGTATTGGCTCAAGTTTCAGGTACCGTGCATTTCAAAGGCATCATCAAAGGCAAGCGGATGGTTACGATTCAGGATGCGTTCGATAAAGAATACAAACACTTGATTCCCATGACGAAACGCCTTTTGATTCGAGACGGGGACGAGGTGGAAGCCGGCGAAAGCCTCTGCGTGGGCAACGTCAACCCCCACGATGTACTGTATATAAAAGGTGAAAGCCACCTTCAGCGCTACCTCATGGACGAAATTCAACAGGTTTACCGGCTTCAGGGGGTATCCATCAACGATAAACATATCGGGGTTATCATTCGCCAAATGATGCGGAAGGTGGAGATTGTTGCGGTAGGGGACACGAAGTTCATTTATAGTCAAATGGTAGATAAATATCGGTTTCACGAAGAAAACAATCGAGTGATAAGCGAGGGCGGCCAACCTGCGGTAGCCCGTCCTATATTTCAAGGTATTACCAAAGCGTCTCTTAATATCGACTCTTTTCTTTCCGCCGCAAGTTTTCAAGAAACCACGCGGGTTCTTACCAACGCGGCAATCGCGGGTTCAACCGATTATTTGCGAGGTCTCAAGGAAAATATCATTATCGGCCACCCCATTCCGGCAGGAACCGGCATGAAACGGTATCGAGTGGTCAAACTCTTTGATGAGGACAACAAGGATTTGGACATGGAGATGCAGGAAATTCTGGAACGCCGCAAACAGGAAAAAGCCGAAGAACGGAAAGAAGAGGAAGAATTCATCGCCGAAGAATCAGAAGACTAACCTTTCATCTGAAAGTCCGCGCCCTGAAGAGATTTGCGCGGACAAAAGAAAGAGGGGGGAAGGGCGTGGCAAACGCCGCCCCCTTCCCCCAATCCTCCTTTACCCTATGCGCTTGCGGCGCTTTGAAGGTCTTTTGTTACATACCAAGACTTTCGATTTCTTCGTCTTCCCCGCTGTCGGTCTCGTCTTCCGGTTGAGAATTATCTTCGCCGATTTCTCCTCTTTCATCAATAACGACATCCCATATCTTGACGGTGCTGTCGTCTGAGCCGGAGGCAATATGCGCTCCGTCCGGACTGTACGCGAGGGATCGCACCGTTCCGCTATGGCCGGTAAAAGTAAGATACTCTTTACCGCTCTCCGCGTCCCACACTTTCACAGTTTTGTCGTTAGAGGCCGATGCTACAAGCTTTCCGTCCGGACTGAACGCCGCAGATTGCACACGGTTCTCATGGCCCGTAAAGGTAAGAACTTCTTCACCGGTTTCGGCATTCCAGATTTTCACCGTATTATCAATGGAAGCGGACACAATAAGACTTCCGTCCGAACTAAACGCCACATCATTTACCCATCCGGTATGGCCGCTAAGGGTGGTAAGTTCCTCGCCGGTGGCAGCGGCCCATATCTTTATGGTGGTATCTTTTGAACCGGAGATGACACGGGTTCCGTCTGGACTGTACGCAACTGCCTGTACATGATCCGTATGGCCGGTAAGCGCGAGGGTTTCTTCACCGCTCTCTGTGTTCCAGATCTTCACGGTCATGTCTCTGGATGCCGAAGCGATACGGCTCCCGTCCGGACTATAGGCTACAGAGCGTACAAAGTCTTGATGACCGGTAAGGCCGGCAATTTCTTTTGTTGGCGGCTCGGTTGGAGGTTCTCCCTCTTCTCCCTCTTCTCCCGCGTCGGCGCCCGAATCGTCAGCAAGCATATTCCAGATTCTTACGGTCTTGTCATCCGCTCCTGAAGCGATACGGCTCCCGTTCGGACTATAGGCTACCGATTGAACCGGCGCAGTATGACCTGTGAGGGTCTCAAGGTTTTTGCCCGTGGCGGCGTCCCAAATCTTGACAGTGGTATCTTCCGATCCCGACACCACATACTTCCCGTCCGGACTGTACGCCACAGAGCGTATCGCGTCGGAATGGCCGGTCAGGGTGCGCGGCTCCTTGGCTTTGGCGCCTTTTTTATCCGGCGCTCCCTCAGTGGTAAGCCCCCAGATTTTTATGGTTTTGTCATAGGAACCTGAAGCCACGCTGTCCCCGTCAGGACTATACGCCACCGTAAGTACGTTATCGGTATGGCCTTCAAGGGTTACAAGCTCCTCGCCGCTTCCCGCGTTCCACACCTTGACCGTCTTATCCAGAGAACCGGAGACAACCCGTTTTCCGTCGGGACTAAACGCGACCCCGTAGACCCAGTTGGTGTGTCCGGTGAGGGTCTTAAGGGTGTCGCCGGTTTCCACGTCCCAGATTTTCACGGTGTTGTCGGTGGACCCGGAAACAAGGCTCGACCCGTCCGGACTAAAGGCCACGGACCACACATACGCATTATGTCCGGTGAGGGTTCTTACCAGGCCGCCGGTCTCGGCATCCCAGATTTTTATGGTCTTGTCATTGGATCCTGATGCGATGTACTTTCCGTCCGGACTATACGAAAGGGTTCTCACATACGCGGTATGTCCTGTGAGGGTTTTGAGCAGGTCTCCGGTCTCCGGATCCCAGATTTTTATCGTATTATCCGCGGCCCCTGACGCGAGGCGGTCTCCGTTTGGGTTATACGCCACCGCGTTGACATAGGCCGAATGTCCTGTGAGCGTGTGTTTTTCCTCGCCGGTCTCGGCGTCCCAGATTTTCACGGTCCTGTCGTCAGAGCCGGAGGCCACCGTGTTTCCGTCCGGGCTATAGACCGCGGCGCGTACCGAGGCCGTATGGCCGGAAAGGGTGAGGATAGCCTCTTGGGTTTCAATATCCCAGATTTTCACGGTCTTATCGGTTGAACCGGAGACGATGCGCGTCCCGTCCGGGCTGTAGGCTATTGCCTGAACATGGCTCTCATGTCCTATGAGGGTGGCGATTTCTTCGCCGGTTACCTTGTCCACCCCGCCCTCGCCCTCTTCAGCGCCGCCTCCAGTGTGGAACCACTGGGCAAGCACCCGCTCGTCTTTGGTATCCCATAACCAGATATTCCCGTCGTCTGAGCCGGAGGCAACGAGCGTTCCGTCCGGGCTGTACGCCACCGTTCTGACGCTTTCCTCGTGTCCCGCAAAGGTTACAAGCTCCTCGCCGCTCTCCGCGTCCCAGATTTTCACCGTCTTATCCCACGATCCTGAGACCACCTGCGCCCCGTCAGGACTAAACGCAACCGCTCCTATTGACCATTGATGGCCTTTGAGGGAGAAGCGCTCTTCCCCGTTCCCGGCATCCCAAATTTTTACAGACGTGTCGGTAGAGCCGGAGACGACGAGCGCCCCGTCGGGACTAAACGTCGCGGTGAGAACGCTTGAGGCATGGCCCGAAAGGGTGAGGATTTCCTCGCCGCTCTCCGCATTCCACACCTTAAGCACGCCTTGTTCCTCGTTGCCGCCAGCCGCAAGTAGTTTGGTTCCGTCAGGACTAAAGGACACGGAGAAAACGGTGTCCTTATCAGCGCCTGCGCCTGCGTTGGAGATGGTAAGCAGTTCCTCGCCGCTTGCGGCGTCCCACACTTTCACGGTGCCGTCCTCAGAGCCGGAGGCGATACGCGATCCGTCGGGACTGAACGCCATTGACCGGATCGCGCCGGTGTGTCCTTTGAGGGTAAAAAGCTCCTCGCCGCTCTCCGCGTCCCAGATTTTCACGCTGGTATCGTCAGAGCCGGAGGCAATGCGCGATCCGTCGGGACTGTATGCTACCGCGTATACGAGTTCGGTGTGTCCTTTGAGGGTAAGCAACTCCTGTACGGTTCCGGCATCCCAGACTTTTACCGTATTATACGCCCCTGAGATGATGCGCGATCCGTCCGGGCTAAACGCCACAGACCATACGCCGCTTCCTCCGGCATAGGTTTCAATACCGAAACCAACCATAAGACAGAGCGCCAGCATGGTATTTCGCAGTTTGTTTTTCATAACGAAACTCCTTGACATAGTACACAGGAAACAGGCGGAGGTTACCGCCAACCCCTGGTTTAATAACGTTAAGACAATCCTACTACGCCAACACAAGCTATGCAACCCCGCAGCCTCCGGCCCGCCTCCGGCGGTTCCATAAGCTTCCCGCGGGCTGCGGCAAAGCAATCAACGACTGCTTAGAGGCGCCGTACAGGACGCTTATGGAACCGTCGGAGACGGCGCGGCAAAGCAATCAACGACTGCTTCGGGGCGCGGCGCAAGATCTATGTAAACAGACTCCGCCGGCTTTGAGGCGCTCCGCAGGAAGCTTATGGAACCGCCGGAGGCGGACCGGAGGCTGTTAGGGGCGTGAATCAGGGAGCTTATGCAAAAAAAAGGTCTTGAGTTCCTGGCGGTTCAGGGTGGCAAAGTAATCCTCCGCGGTCTCAGGCCGCCGTATCATAAAAAACGAGCCGTCAGAGCGAAGGAGTATCTCCGCG
>JAITHR010000001.1 GCA_031279895.1 Spirochaetaceae bacterium | reverse complement strand
CGCCGTAGAAAAACCCGCTTAAAAGAAAGAAAAAGAAAAGAGAAAAGAAAGAAAAAAAGATAAAAAAGAGAAAAGCGGGAAGGAAGGAGCAGCCTTGGGGGAGCAAGCCGGGCAGCCGGACCTAAAGCCCTAAGCCCTAGAAAAAAGCCTTGGCCGGGGGCAGACGGGGGGCAGACGGGGGGCAGACGGCAACGTGTAAAAGACAAAGCAAGCGGCTTGTATGCACATAACTTGACAAGGTGCGTAAAGGAACTGTAGTATTTTCCTAAACCGTAGGGACTATGGGGATAGCCTGCCGATACTGTAAGCATTGAGCAGGAAGCCCGTGCCTTGAGGCAATGGGTAGTTCGTTTAGAGGAGTGTACCGCATGATAGCAAAGACTGATCTTCCGGGTAGTGGCGATGAAAAAGTTCCAGAGGGATTGCGGCCCGATGGCAGCCCGTACCGGATCCTTGTGGTCGATGATTCCATGTTTATTGCAAAACAGCTTAGTCAGATTTTTACTTCCGAGGGATTTGAGGTGTTGGGGACCGCCGCGGACGGCGCTCAAGGATTAGACCGATACAAGGAAATGCACCCGCGAGTTGATCTGGTTACGATGGATATTACGATGCCCGTAATGGACGGGGTTACCGCGCTGGAAAAAATACTGGAGTTTGACAAAAACGCGGTGGTCATTATGGTCAGCGCCCTGGGAAAAGAAGAGGTGGTGAAAAAATGCCTTCTTACCGGCGCGAAAAGCTATATCGTGAAACCGCTGGATAGACGAAAGGTGCTGGAGCGGGTTATATCTATCTTAAAACGCTAAAGCGGTTCCGTAGACCGACTGACTGTATGGAAGAAATTGTTTCGCGCTGTTTATCTGCCGCGGCGTATGAATGTCCTTGAAAGTGAGAGAGAAACCATCCGCGCCTCCAAAGGCGTCCGTATAAGAGAGAGTGGGGGTGTGCCTTTGAAAAAAGAGGCGGCCCGGTAAACCGTCTGTGAAACGGATGCCTCATAACGGGAGCCGCCGCCCTTGAAACGGAGATGAAAGCAAGAGAGTATCGGGTCCGCGGGCATCTGCTACAAATGGAAAGAAGGTAATGGACAGGAGCGGAAGGATAGATAAGGATGGAATAAAGGGGGTACACCGTTTGTTACCCTCTTTTTGGTTTTAAACCCCTGTATTAAGGGAAATTTCGCCTGACGGCGGAAAATGTCTGCGTTTCTAATGAAGAGGGTTATAGAGGGATGGGTGCTTTGGGATTACGAAACGACGGGAGACCGTATCGGGTTCTCGTAATAGACGATTCAGTATTTATCGCCAAACAGCTTAGTCAAATTCTCACCTCCGAAGGATTCGAGGTGGCGGGAACCGCCGAAAACGGCGCGTTTGGCGTGGAACGGTATCAGGAAATGTATCCGAACGTTGATCTGGTTACGATGGATATAACCATGCCGAAAATGGACGGGATTGCCGCGCTGGAAAAGATAATCGCCTTTGACAAAGAGGCGGTGGTGCTTATGATCAGCGCCCTGGGAAAAGAAGATCTCGTCAAGAAAGCCATTTTCATAGGCGCCAAAGGTTTCATCGTGAAGCCCTTGGACAGGAAAAAAGTATTAGAACGAATTGTCGCGGTATTACACGCTTCCAATCGTTAAGACCGCTGAAATCGTTGAAATCGTTGAAAAACCGCCGAAAAGAACAAAAACAGGGTGCGCTTTGCCGCGGCGGTGTACGCAAAACGCCGACGCGCTTTGGCGTTTCACTTCAAAAGGTTATGGAAAATGAAAACACACGCTATTTCTGACGCTATCCGCTGTATTCCGGTGGATATTCGCACTGCGGATTTATTTGAAGGCATCTGGCCTATTCCTAAGGGCTTTTCCCTGAATACTTATGTGGTGAAAGGTGAAAAAACCGCGCTCATTGACCTTGTGCAGGACCAGCCGGAGGCGATTTCTCAGATGGAAAAGACCCTGGCCCCCGAGTTCGGCACCGTGGATTATCTTATCCTGAACCACCTTGAGCCGGATCATACCGGCTGGCTTAGGGAATTCCTGCGGAAAAATCCGCAGGCGCAGATTATATCCACCGCTAAAGGTATCAAACTGGTTAAATCTTTCTATAAGATAGACAAGATAGACTCGGCGCTTCGGGCCGTGAAAGACGGGGAAACCCTCGACCTCGGCGGCGGGAAGGTTCTGACCTTTTTCGAGACGCCGAATATACACTGGCCCGAAACGATGGTTACCTGGGAGGCTTCTTCCGGCACTCTTTTTTCCTGCGACGCCTTCGGATCTTTCGGCGCCTTAGGCGGACGGCTTTTTGACGATGAGTTTAACAAGGCGGAACATGAGGAGTTTGAAAGAGAAACCCTCCGGTATTACGCCAATATCGTGTCGTCTTTCTCGATTTTTGTGGAACGGGGTATACAGAAGCTGTCAAATCTCGCTGTTTCGTGCGTGGCCCCCAGCCACGGTATGGTATGGCGCACGAACGCGAAGACGATTATCGACCGGTATCTGCGCTACGCCTCGTATTCCAAAGGCGCCGCGGAGCGGGAGATCGCCGTTATCTGGGGTTCTATGTACGGCAACACGCAAAAAGGGCTTGATGCGGTGCGTAAAGGCATCGAGAGCCAGGGGGTTCCCACAACGATCCATCAGGTGCCGAATGACAATATCTCCTATATTCTGACCGCCGCTTTCAAGAGCGCGGGGCTGGTTCTTGCCATGCCGACCTATGAATACGCCATGTTTCCCCCTATGGCATACGCGCTCGATATATTCCGGCGCAAGCACCTCTACCATAAGACGGTGCTCCGCATCGGCTCCTGGGGCTGGGTGGGAGGCGCGCAAAAAGAGTATGAGGCGGCCATTGGGGACCTTAAATGGAAAAGTCTGGAACCCTACGAATGGTCCGGCGCACCGAGCGACCAAGACGCGGCAATACTGGAAGAGCGCGGCAAAGAACTCGCCCGCGCCGTCCGCGCCTAAACCCCGCTTTTCTCTGCGGTTGTAAGGTAGGGCAGGGTACGGTTAGACGCCCCCGCCCCTATGCCTGCGGGCGTTGAGACCGGTCGTGTATGACCTGGAGCTGTTCCATAATCGCGTCCGCCGCCGCCTGCTTTTTGTCCTCGATGCCGGCCTCTTCCGCTCGGGCGCGGGCCTGATTCCTAAAATCCCCGCAGGAAAGCACCGGACTAACGGAAAACCGCACTCTGTCTTGACTCACATAGTCGTCCATCATATCCCCGGACCCCACATGGAGGAGCTCGCCGTTTATTCCCACCAAGCACATATAATCAAACGATTTAATATACGAGTCTATCTCCCGCACCCCTTTCTTGGTGCTCGGATCCCACGGGCGGTAGCGGGTTCCCGAAGGAAAGACCAAAATAAGCTTCCCCCGGGTTTTCACCTCAAGGAGCGCCTTCATAGCGGCCCGATTGATAGCGTTGCTCCGAATGATTTCCGCTCTGTCCCGTTCCGCGTCAAGCCCTTGGAGGGATCGGCTTGGATAGATAACAATCCGCGTATACGCGCCGGTAAACGCGGCCACCGTGGGACTTGCCTCGTTGAGCTTCATCCCCGCAATAGCCACCAGCGCGTCGGCTATTTCCTTGCCGCCCCGCTCCGTGCCGCCCCGTTCCGTGTCTTTTCGCAAGAGATAGGAGAAAACCGGCAGATCCATGTTGCTGTAATGCTCCAGAAGGAGGAGGCAGGATTTCCCCTGCCGCGCTAATCCCAATAACTCGCGGAGGCTCTCCATGCCGTCAATGCCGGAACCGGGGAGAACGAGCGCGTCAATGATAGTATCTATAAGGGGGAGCGCCTCTTCGTGGCCGCTCTGGTAGACGTTTTGCTCGGTTACATGGGTTGATGAGGTGGAGAGGGCTACTACTTGTTTAATAATATCCTTAAATGAAGCGCTTAAAGTTTCCATTATTTCAAATTATAAACCAACGCGGTCGAAAGTGTCAAACGAAACGGTGAAACGACCGGTCCGCGTGGAGTAAAGCGCTTGACTTGTTGGGTATGTTTCGTTATTCTTGTGGCATACTCGCGCAGTAAGGGGACTTGAGCGCCGTCTGACGCGGCCCGACAGGGACACGTCCCCGGCTTTAAGCGCGGGTGAGTTGATGACTGGAGGTTTAGCATGAGCGTCATTGAATATGTGGAAGCCCGTGAGATACTCGATTCCCGTGGAAATCCGACGGTTGAGGTCGATGTGGTGCTTGAAGACGGCTCTTTGGGCCGGGCGGCGGTCCCGTCCGGCGCTTCTACCGGAGAGCATGAGGCGGTGGAGATGCGGGACGACGACAAGAGCCGGTACTTGGGAAAGGGCGTGCTCAAAGCGGTGGAAAACGTGAATAATATCATCGCGCCGGAAATTGAGGGCCTTGACGCGGAGGATCAGGTCGATATTGACCAAACCATGATCGAGCTTGACGGCACGGAGAACAAGGGCAAACTGGGCGCCAACGCCATACTGGGCGTTTCTATGGCCGCGGCAAGAGCTGCGGCCTGCTCTCTGGAAGTGCCGCTCTATAAGTATCTCGGATCCTTCCACGCGAATCTCTTGCCCGTGCCGATGGCCAATATCGTCAACGGCGGGAAGCACGCGGATAACAAAATTGACTTTCAGGAGTTCATGGTTATGCCTGTGGGATCCGATTCCCTGCGGGAGGCGGTACGCTGGACCGCGGAGATTTTTCATACCTTGAAAAAACTCCTCAAAGACGCGGGCAAAAATACCGCCGTAGGCGATGAGGGCGGGTTCGCACCGGACATCGACAACGAAGAGGCCCTGGAATACATTATGCGGGCCATTGAAAAGGCCGGCTACAAACCGGGGAAACAGATCGCCATTGCCCTTGACTGCGCCAGCTCCGAACTTTTTGACGAAGGGGAGAAGAAGGGCTACAAGTTCTGGAAATCAAAACCGGACAAACTTTTCAGCGCCGACGAGATGATAGAGCTGTATACCTCCTGGGTGGGCAAGTATCCCATTATCTCTATCGAAGACCCCCTGGACCAGAACGACTGGGAGGGTTATGTGAAACTCACCAAAGCGCTGGGGTCCAAAGTTCAAATCGTGGGGGACGACTTCTTCGTAACCAACACCAAGCGCCTTGAGCGGGGCATCAAAGAAGGTTCCTGCAACTCGATTCTTATTAAAGTAAACCAGATAGGCACCGTAACCGAGACCTACGAAGCGGTGGAAATGGCAAAACGCGCCGGCTATACCGCCATTATCTCCCACCGTTCCGGCGAAACCGAAGACAGCTTTATCGCCGACCTGGTGGTCGCCCTTGAAACCGGACAAATCAAGACCGGCTCCATGAGCCGCACCGATCGGGTATGCAAGTACAACCAGCTTATGCGTATCGAAGACCAGCTTGAAGGGATTGGCGTGTACGCGGGCAGGAAGGCGTTTTATAATTTAAAAAAATAGCGGGGAACCCGCGCTTTCGTAATGATTTGTAATGAAAGAGGGGGCGTGCGGCGGATACGCCACGCGCCCCTTGTCTTTTAGATTTGTGTTCCGGGATAGAGAATGGTGTTCTTTGGTATGACGATGATGCCGTCTATAATATAGTATTGCCCGTAATTCCCGTCATTGCGGTCAAGCGGATCCACCCCGATACGGCTGTTCTCGCCGATACACGCATTTTTATCAATAATCGCCCCTTTGATGATGGCCCCCCGCCCGATGCCGACATTCGGAAGCCGCGCTTCGGCGTTCTGCTGCTTCTTGATTTCCGATTCGTAATAGTCCGCGCCCATACAAATCACCCCGTTCAAACTCGCGCCCGGCTCGATGATGGTTCGTATCCCGATAAGGGAGTTGTTTATCGAGGCGTTCGTAATGATGCACCCTTCGGCGGCAATCGAGTGGTTTATATTGCTGGAGTTCATCTTTGAAGGCGGCAGGTTACGCATGTGCGTATAAATAGGCCGCTCCTCGTTATAGATGTCAAACCGCGGGCGCAGGCTTGTAAGTTCAAGGTTTGCCTCGTAAAAGTTTTTGATGGTCCCGATGTCTTCCCAGTATCCGTCAAAGAGATAGGCGTTGACCTTCACCTTGCCGATGGCCGCCGGAATTATCTCTTTGCCGAAATCGGTAAGCTCGTTGGCAAGGCACTCTTCCATGGCTTTGGCGTTGAACACGTATATCCCCATGGACCCAAGAAACCGGTCTTCCTTATTCTTGTCAGCCCACAGTTCCGCAGGCGCTTTGAAATCGGTAATATCCCGCGTGGGACCCGGCTTTTCAAAAAATTCGGTAATCGTATTACTTTTATTTACCTTGAGTATCCCAAGCTGGCTCGCGTCTTCCCGGCTTACCGCGGTGCAGGCGATCGTGATAGCCGCGCCGGACTCCTTGTGCTTGGCAAGAAAATCCCGCAGGTCCATCCGGTAAAGCTGGTCTCCCGACAGAATAAGGTAATACCCCGGCTTTTGGTTTCTGAAGTGTATCAGATTCTTCCGTACCGCGTCAGCCGTTCCCTCGTACCAGCCGGAATGGTCAAAGGACTGTTCCGCCGCGAGGATTTCGACAAATCCGTTTGAGAAAGTGTCGAATATATAGGTTTGGGAAAGGTGCAGGTGGAGCGACGCCGAATTGAACTGGGTCAGTATGTATATCTGCCGCAAATTGGCGTTGATACAATTTGAGATAGGTATATCAACCAGTCTGAATTTTCCCCCGAAAGGAACGGCTGGTTTGGCCCTGGCCTGGGTCAACGGAAACAGCCTTGTTCCCTTTCCGCCTCCTAATACAATAGATAAGACTTCAGCCATATACGCCTCCTTATACAATCGCAAGACAATCTGTAAGTATACCGTCATAGGGCATACTTTTTCAAAGTATATATCTATTTATTTTATTTGTCGATACTCTTTTC
>JAITHR010000140.1 GCA_031279895.1 Spirochaetaceae bacterium | reverse complement strand
GTCGCGACCCCCTTATAGTCATACGCGCCCCGCATATAGTCATGCGCGACTCCCGTAGAGTCATACGCGACCCGCATATAGTCATACGCGCACCGCATATAGTCATACGCGACCCGCATATAGTCATACGCGCACCGCATATAGTCATACGCGCACCGCATATAGTCATACGCGACTCCCGTATAGTCATACGCGACTCCGGGGGATGTATCCGCGACTCGGAACTATGTCTTTTTACTCCAGAAAGAATTCTTTTTGACTCGGAATGAATTCTTTTTACTCCAGAAAGAATTCTTTTTGACTCAGAATGAATTCTTTTTACTCCAGAATGCATGACTTTAGCTCCAGAATGTGTGCATTCTGACTCGGAAGAAACTCGCATAGTACGCCATTTAACGCGATACGGTACTGTTTGGTATCGTTTGGCGTCGTATTTCGCAACCGCCGTCTCCGACGGTTTCATAAGCGTCATGCTTCGCGCCTGTAAGCGGGCGGAGACTGGCTTAGAAGTCCCTCCGCAGGACACCGCTGGAACCGTCGGAGACGGCGGCTTCCCGCGAAGCGGCTCAAAGCGGACGCAGAAAGCTTAGAGGCGCGTATCAGGACGCTTAGGAGACGGCGGGGGGGTGTGAGGGGTTTTCACGTACTTTTTTAATCGCGGTGGCCACGGAGCGCCGTAAACCGCCGGCGTACTCCTCGTCGTTTATCGCTTCAGAGGCGTAGAGCGCCCCCAATAGGGAAAAGCGGTACAGCGGCTTTATCGTGTTTAATACCATCGCGGCCATATCGCCCACACATTCGTTACAGCGGCAGACGTCGTCTCCGCACTCTGCAAGCTGTCTCTCAAGCTCGCGGAACACCAGAGTCTCCGCCTCGTTTTTAAGATGCTCGAAATCGTATATATCTGTTAATGCCATAGCTTCTTCCGAAAAAGATTATGGGTTATTATCGGTCGTTTTTTCCAAAGACACAAATTTCGCGTATTTCGACAAAAGGAGCAGGTTCACCGTTCCCACGGGCCCGTTCCGCTGTTTGGCCAGAATAAGATTGCGCTCAATGCCTTCGGTCTGTTCCGCCTCTTCTTTATCCCTATCCGATTCCCGCTTCCCGTGGAGAAACATAACCACGTCCGCATCCTGCTCGATGGCGCCGGATTCCCGTATGCTTGAAAGGTTGGGCTTCTCCTTCTCCGCTTCCCGCGTAAGCTGGGAAAGCGCCACAATGGGAATGGCAAGCTCCCGCGCAAGGCTTTTAAGGGAGCGGGAGATTTCGGCAATCTGCTCGTGACGGGGGAGCCGGTAATTTTCGGTGGTGATAAGGGTGAGGTAATCAATAAAAATAATCTCCACCTTCTGCTGCGCCCGAAGCCTGCGCGCCTGGGCGCGTAAATCAAGGAGCTTCATGTTGGGCCTGTCAACGATATAGAGGGGCGCGTCGTAGATGTTGCCCGCAGCCACCCACAGCTGGTCGAACCTGTTTCTATCAAGAAAACCGGTTCTTATGGTGTTGGAGTCGATTTTCGCCTCGCTTGAGATAATTCTGAGCATCAGAGCCACGCCGGACATTTCAAGCGTGAAAAAGCCGGCGGGAATTTTCTCTTTTATCGTGATATGGGAGGCCATCGTCAAAGCCAGGGCCGTCTTCCCCATCGAGGGACGTGCACCGATAACAATAAGCTCCGACGCCTGAAAGCCGGCGGTCAGTTTGTCGAGATCGTCAAAACCGGAGGGGATGCCGGTGATATTCTTTTTTAACGCATAGAACCGCTCGATAATGCCGATGGTTTCGTTCACCAGCTCCCGTGCGGACTGGAAGGTAAAGGTCTGGCGGGTATTGTCCAGATCAAAGATCTTCTGCTGGGTTTCCTCAAGCAGAACCCGCGCTTCCCGGGTCTCGTCAAAGGCTTTGGCCAGCACCTCCTGAGACACCCGTATCAGCGCCCGTTTGAGCGCGCATCCCTGCACGATTTGGGCGTAATACTCGATGTTGGCGCTCGACGGCACCACGCTGGTCAGGGACGCCACGTAACCGGCGCCCCCCGCGGTATCCAGCGCGCCGTCCTGCCGGAGTTCCCGCGTAACCGTGAGGATGTCCGCCTCCACATTCTTATCAAAGAGCTTGAGAATGCAGTCGTAGATGGCGGCGTTGGCGCGGGAATAAAAATCGCCCGCCCGAAGATACTGTATGGCCGTGGAAATAGTCTCCTTGTCCAGCAATAACGCCCCAAGGGTTGCCTGTTCCGCCACAATATCATGGGGGGGAACCACTTCTTTCATTCTTTACCCTTTACGCTCTCTCTTCTCTTTCCTTTTCGCGCCGGTACCCGTGTTCCGCCGGTTCCGCCCGCTCCCGTGCGGGCCCGTCTATTCCCTGTCGGTTTGCGGCGGGCTTTCGGAAGGCGCCCCCGCGGGTTCCGAAGCTTCCGAAGCGGCCTGTTCCGTCCGCGCCTCCTCCTCGACCCGCCTGTGCCGCTGGCGCGGCGGCGGCGCGGCTCTGGACTCGCTCTTAACCGCCTGGCCCTGAATGGTAAGGCTCACCTCAGCCGCGGCGCTTTCGTACAGCTTCACTGTCAGCTTATATTTGCCCACGCTCTTAAGGCTCGTGCTCGGAAGCTCTATCCGTTTCCGCTCAATCTGGAAGCCCTGCCTCCCAAGCTCGTCGGCGACGGTCTGGCTTGTTACCGCGCCGTACAGTTTGCCGTTTACGCCCGCGGGCATGGTAAGCGTCATATCCAGCGCCTCAAGCCTCTCTTTCATCCCCAGCGCGTCTTTTCTCTTATCCTGCTTGCGCGCCTCGATTTCCTCTTTCCGCCGCTCAAACAGCCGCACGGTTTGTTCGGTATAGGGAACGGCGATCTTTCTCGGAAAGAGAAAGTTGCGGGCGTAGCCCCTGGCAACGTCTTTCACGTCTCCCTCTTCTCCCAGAGGGGACAGGTCTTTATTAAGAATAACTTTCATAACCCAAGCTCCTTTCACATATAGTAAGTTAGATTTTCTACGGATTCCCGAAGCGGGAACCGGCGCCGCAGCGTCCGGCGCCGCTCACGTCCCCGGAGTGGAGGACGGCCCGTCTGATTTCGGCGCCCGAAAGGGCACCCAGTTCTCGGCGATACCCAACAGGACAAGGATGCCCAGGGCCGCCGCGTTAATAACCGGACTACAGAGCAGCACGATAACAAGCAGCGTCAGCATGACCCGCTTAAACGGCGGCAGGTTCCGGCTTGCGAGAAAATACCGCGCAATTCCCCAGCCCTGGGCCAGGTAGAGCACGGCGCACACGGTTATCATGTTCCACGCGCCTATTTCAAGCGGGACCATGCCCGCCTCGGATCCGGCTACGGCCCCCAGAAGGGAAAGCGACAAGGCCCAGATGAGAGACGGCGCCGCGTGGAACGGCTGTTCCGGCGCCCGTATCCGCAGGATGAGGCGCGCAAAGAGCAGGCTAATCTGGCGGCTCACAAAGAATATGAGGGCGCAGGAAAGTACGCCGCCGCCGCGGAGCATCACGGATTTCATAAAAGCGGCAACCGCCTCCGGCGTGGCGTACTGTTCCATAAAAGCGGCGCCTGCGGAATCGGAAGCCGCTGACGCACGGTACAGGGAGGCCAGAGCCTCCCCCTGGCTTCGGAAAAAGGCATCAAGGCTCTCGGACGCGGCTTCTATAAGGAACCAAAGCGCCAAAGCGCCTATAACGGAACCTGCCGCGAAGCGGTACGCCGGCGCCGGCGCCCGGACCCCGCGCTTTCGGGGTGAAAGCGGGGCCGTAACCCAGGTGAAGACCAGCGCCATAATGTCGAAATACACGAGGTCCGCCCAGGGCATCGGGGTTTTGAAAGCCAGCGCCCCTATCAGGGACGCGATGCCGTTTATGACAACGGCGCCCAGCGCGGTTATCCATCCCCACAGAAGCCCGCATCCCTGGGCCGTAAAGCCCAGGGGAACCAGAAAGAAAAACGCCGGAAACCCGCTTCTCGTCAGGCCCGCCGAGATGACGGCGCCGGCCAGGGACAGGCCGGCTGCTTTAAGCGGCGGAATCCTGTCCTCCGGGAGCGCGGTATCGCTGTGCTCTGTCATACTGCCCGTGCGGTCATTCGGCTACAAACGGGAGGAGCGCGATGGTCCGCGCCCGTTTAATGGCCGCCGCCAGCGCCCTCTGGTGTTTCGCGCAGGTGCCGGTAATGCGGCGGGGAAGGATTTTCCCCCGCTCCGTGATAAACCGGCGCAGCACGTCGGCGTCTTTGTAGTCGATTTTAAGTTTCTGAAGACAGAACTTGCAGACTTTCTTTTTGAAAAAAACCTTGCCCTTTCCGGGGCGGCTTACCCGATCTTCCGCGTCCCGCCCCTCGGCGGGGGGTTCCCGCTCGGTGCGCGGCGGACGCGGTTCGGTTTCGGTATTCCGTTGTTCATCAGCCATATATAACTCCTTTGGCGCCGGAAGCCCTCTTCGGAGCTTCCCCGGCGCGTGCGTTTCCCCGCAGGGTCAATCGTTTTCCAACCGTTTTGTCAAAGCTATTAAAAGGGAATATCATCGGTAAATCCGTCCTGGGAGGGCCCTCCGCCCGGTTCCCGTGTCCGGTCCCCGTACCGGTCGACCTGCCGTTCCGCGCCGGATCCCCCCTGTCCCTGGGACCCGCCGCCCGAAAACCCGCCTCCTCCGCCGCCGGCGCCCGGGGCGCCGCCCAGAAGCTGGAGGTTGCTCGCCACGATTTCCACCTTCGACCGGTTCTGGCCGTCCTGTTCCCAGCGGTCCTGGCGCAACTCTCCTTCAACGGCGACGGGCTTGCCTTTAATAAGGTATTGGTTGAGCGCCTCGCCCTGCCTTCCCCACACCACCACGTCGAAGAAGTTCGCCTCGTCAACCCACTGATCCCCGCTTTTCCGCCTCCGGTTTACCGCGACGGCGAACTTACAGACCGCCTGACCTGTGGCGGTATATTTCAGTTCCGCGTCTCTGGTCAGCCTTCCAATCAAAACAACATGATTGAGATCGGACATTGCTCCCTCCCCTCCCTACGGTTCCTTTCTCACGAAAAGATACTTAAGGATATTGGCGTTTAGCTTAAAAACACGGTCGAGCGCCGTAATTTTTACCGGTTCAATCTTCAGCGTATAAAGGACGTACCGCCCCCGTTTCCGCTTTCTGATTTCATAGGCCAGATCCCGATCCCCGATTTCATCGGTTTTCTCGATTTCCGCGCCGTTCGCGGCAAGGTCGGTAAGCACCTGCTCCCTGCCCGCCTTGTTAAGGTCATCTTCAAGGGGAAAGATGACCGTCAGTTCATACTGACGCATGGGTCCTCCTCACGGACTACTAAGATGATCCGCCCTTAAAGACGGATAAAGAGGTTCCTCCACTCTAGCAAAAACCCACCCCCCCGTCAAGCGCCGGCGGCGCAGGCACAGCATGGCCGCCTGTTGTTTCCAAACGGTGCAACCGTCTCCGACGGTTTCAGCAAGGCCGCCTGTTGTTTCCGAATAGCGCAACACCGTGTCCAGTTAGCGGGCTTGCACAGCCCAGGCGCGGCCCGTCTCCGACGGTTTTAAGCATGGCCGCCTGTTGTTTCCGAATGGTGCAACACCGTGTCCAGTTAGCGGGCTTGCACAGCCCAGGCGCGGCCAGCCTCCGGCTGTTTCAGCAAGGCCGCCTGTTGTTTCCGAACGGTGCAACACCGTGTCCAGTTAGCGGGCTTGCACAGCCCAGGCGCTGCTACGCTTCGCGCAGCCTCCGACGGCTTGGAAGCGTCGCGTTGTTGTGCGCGGTAGCCTCCGGCCCGTCTCCGACGGTTCCACAGGCCAGCCTGTTTCATAAGCTTCCCGCCCCGCGCCTCAACGCTATTCAGTCCGCATACTTCCACGGCGGCCCCGCTCTGACAACACAACCCCGCGCTTTGCCGCCACGTCCTCGCATTTTGACGACACCGCCCCGCGCTTCAGACACACGCCCCCGCGCTTCAGCGCCACCCCGCCCCGCTTCGGCAGCCTCCGGCTGTTCCATAAGCGTCGTGCCTTGCGCTTTTGCCGGAAGTCTCCCCGCCTTGGGGACACGGCGGCGCGTTTTGGCGGGAAGTATTCCTGTTTCGGCAGGACGTATTTCCAGGACGGCAGGACGTATTTCCGTGACGGCAGGACGTATTTCCGTGACGGAAGGACGTATTTCCAGGACGGAAGGACGTATTTCCGTGACGGAAGGACGTATTTCCAGGACGGAAGGACGTATTTCCAGGACGGAAGGACGTATTTCCAGGACGGAAGGACGTATTTCCAGGACGGAAATACGTATTTCTGTGACGGAAATACGTGTTTCCAGGACGGAATTCCGTGTTTCCAAAGCGGGGAGACGTGTCTCTAACTCTCT